>JAFSBS010000366.1 GCA_017437165.1 Clostridia bacterium | reverse complement strand
GTGGTTTTTCTTTATTAAATATGTCGGTTCAATTTCCAACTCATTTTATAATCCGGCATATACCGCAATTCTTTATAACTTAACACCTAATGTAAATGAAAGAAACAAACTTATAGCAACCGACACGTATGCCGATTTATTGGGTGTGTGGTTACCATCACTTTTCCCGTTTTTTGTTGACTACTTACCAAGAACAATACCGACACGAACTATCTATTTAGGTGGTGCGTTAGTATTTATTGCAATGGTAATAATATTCAGAATTTATGGATTTTTCACTTTAAAAGAGCGTGTACCACTCGCTTCTCGTGAAGAAATGAACAACACTTCTGTATTTAAGTCTGTAAAGCAAGTTGCGTCTTGCAGACCTATGTGGGTGTTGCTTATTAAAAACTTCTTCGGTATGGGTAAAGCGGTAGGTCAGAATGTTTCAAACTACTTCTGGCTTAACTGTACAGGTAAACTTTCAAATGCCGCAATTTCAGGTATTTTTACAGGACTTCCGAGTTATTTTGTTTTACCGTTTGCAACAAAATGGACTAAAAAAATAGGACTTAAAAATCTTGCGGTTTTAAGTTACCTTTATTGTGGTATTGTTTATTTTGTAATGTATTTAATAGGATTTTCACCAACTGAAAATTCTTTTGTTAATTTAATTATAATAGTCTTTGAACTTACTTTAGCGGGTGCTATGAATAGTGTTCAGAGATATTGTAACTCTGCTCTTACGGGTGATATGTACGACTATGTTGAGTGGAAAACAGGTATCCGTAACGAAGGTATGATGAGTGCCGCTATGGGTTACATAACATTAGTAGGTAACAATGTTTCATCAATTTTGAGCGGTCTCATTATTGCTGCTATTAAATACGAACCACTTCTTAATTCACACGGTGTAGTTATTCCGCAGACAGACCCTAAAATGTTAACTGCTATATGGACAGTATTTACTTTAGCACCGGCAATAGGCAGAACTTGTAAAGGCCTTTCACTTATGTTCTTTAATGTAAACGGTAAAGTCCGTGAACAGATGATGGAAGACTTAGCAGTTGCAAGAGCAGGGAAATTAAAAGAACGTACCGGAACGGGTACAGAGGATGGGGCAAACGAAGAATGAGAATAGTAATAAAAGTTGGTACTTCGACTTTAGCACATAGTACAGGTAATATAAATATCCGCCATGTAGAAGAACTTTGTAAAGTTATGAGCGACCTTAAAAATGCGGGTCACGAAATAATTCTTGTTTCTTCCGGTGCTATAGGAATGGGTGTTGGTAAACTTTCTTTGAAAGAAAAACCGCAGGATATGCCTACAAAACAAGCGGCGGCAGCAGTTGGTCAGTGTGAACTTATGTACACTTACGACAAACTTTTTTCTGAATACAATCACACAGTAGCACAAATTCTTCTTACAGGTCTTGATTTAGAAGACAATGAGCGCTACCACAACATTCAGAATACAATGAACAGACTTTTAGAACTTAATGTGTTGCCGATTATAAATGAAAATGATACAGTATCAACACACGAAATTGCGGTTGGTGATAACGATACTTTAGGAGCAATTGTTGCTGTAAGTATGAAAGCAGATTTATTGGTTCTTCTTTCAGATATTGATGGACTTTATACTGCAGACCCACACAAAAGTGAAAATGCAGAACTTATTTCAGTAGTAAAAGAAATCACTCCTGAAATAGAATCCCTCGGTGGTGGCAAAGGTTCGTCTTTAGGTACCGGCGGAATGGTTACAAAATTAAATGCCGCAAAGCTCTGTATGAGCAAAGGTACTGATATGGTAATTGCAAACGGTTCAAATCCGAGTGTACTTTATGATATTGTTGATGGCGAAAAAATCGGTACAAAATTTATTGCAAATAAAATTTGATCAGGTGCGAAAAATGATAACTACAAAAGAAATTTTAATTGAAGCTAAAAAAGTTAAGACCCGCCTTGCGTCGCTTAATACAGAAGAAAAAAACAAAGCACTTCTTGCTATGGCAGATGCTTTAATTGAAAATAGCGATGCAATTTTAACTGCAAATAAAAGCGATTTAGAAAAGGCAAAAGGTTCAATTTCTGATGTTATGCTTGACAGATTAGCGCTTACAAAAGAGCGAATTGAAGGTATGGCAAACGGAATTAAAGAAGTTGCCGCTTTACCTGACCCCGTTGGCAAGGTTTTAAACAGAGTAGAAAGACCTAACGGAATTGTTATAGAAAAAACTACAGTACCAATGGGTGTCACTGCAATTATTTATGACAGCAGACCAAATGT
>JAFSBS010000365.1 GCA_017437165.1 Clostridia bacterium | reverse complement strand
GAAGACGCAATAGAATATGAACGTGTTACAACTGCACTACCTATTGTAAGCTTAAATGTAAGATACTGACCTGCTTTAAAATATGCAAGCGGTGCAACGTCGCTTTTAAAATAATAACTTTTTGCTATATCTTTATGCTCTTCAATTTTTGTTATAACGAGTGACTGTTCTTTCGGGTGAATACTTTTAGCTACTTTGTTTACACCAAAATCATCAGTACGGGTTGGTAAAGTTGCCTCAGCACTGTTTATAAACTGTTTTCTCTCTGTCAAAAACTTCACTGTATTAACGGCATCTTTAAATCCACCATTTACAGAAAACTTTTTCTTGCTCATTTACTTTACCTCCTTTTCCATACCGAGTATTGCATTTTTTGCTGCCATATCACCTGTTGTGTAACTTGGTGAGTAACCCATATGCCTTGTAGTATAACCACCAGCAAAATAAAGACCGGGTATTCCCTTATCTATCATATCAAATACAATTCTTTTTACAATGCCGTCTTCCTTAGTTGCTTCGTAACCGTAAATTGTACCTGCAGGGGCATCTGTGTAACGCGCGTACGTCATAGGTGTTGCAATTTCAATTTCTTCAATATAGTCTTTAATTGCAATACCTGTTGCCTTTTCAAAATTGTCTATCATTTTTTCTGCAAATGCTTGTTTTGTTTTATAATAATCCTTAACAGAAACATTACTCCACTCGTCACCTGCGAAAATAGATGTCATATAAAGTATGCTTGTGCCTTCAGGGGAACAATCTTCAATCGCTTTATTAAGGCACACTGTTGCCTGAACATCATTTGTTTCAATTTTTTTGCTTAATTCGTAACACTTTCTGTTATCGTTATCAGGATAAATAAAGTATGTATGATTATTAAGACCTATTTCTTCTGCTGAACGGTTAAGACCTAAAAATACCGCAAAGCCTTTTGCGCCTAATGTTTTAGCATTAACCTCTTTTTTGAGCTTTTCAGGAATAACCTTTTCATCTATTAACTTTGTATATGCATTATAAGGAGATGCATTACAAACAACCGCTTTTGCGTTTACAACTGTTCCGTCTTCAAGCGTAACACCTGTTACTGCACCATTTTCAATATTGATTTTCTTTACAGCAGTATTAAACCATGCTTCACCACCATTTTCTGTAAATGCTTCAAGTAATGCTGTGCTTATCTGGTGGCTTCTTCCTTTTGGAATAACCGCACCGTCAATAATATAAGCGTGAAGCATTGTGAAATAGTGAATAACATTGAGTTCGTCTGTTGGCTGACCAAGGTAACACCAATAAGCATTGATAATATCTCTTGTTATCTGACTTGCCCCGAGGGATTTTAAAACTTCATCAACAGAGTAGTTTGCAATTTTCAAGAAATCTGTATGTTCTGAAAAAATCTCTTTAATCATAGAAGGCTTAAAGTCCTCAATATCACTTACAAAATCAAGAGTTTTTTCAATACTTTCAATAATGTCAAAAATCTTTGTAACTACAGTAGCAGAACCCTTGTCATACTCCTCAAGTTTTGCAATAAATTTTTCTTTACCCAAAGGCATTACATAGTCACACTTATTTTTTTCATCGAGTGTAATAACTCTGAATGCTTCATCAAGAGCTACCCATTCTATTTTATCTGCCGCACCAACTTCTTTAAAAATTTTCTGCAAAGGTGATTTTCCTGTAATTGAACCAACACCACAAAGTTCGTGAAGTGATGCTTCAAACTCAAAGCGTCCTCTTACAAAACTTGTTGCAAAGCCACCCGGTAAATTATGGCGTTCAATAAGCAAAGTTTTTTTGCCCTCTTTTGCAAGGCGGGCAGAAGCCACAAGTCCGCCATTACCCGCACCTATAACAATTGCGTCATAGTTTTTAACCATATTCCCACTTCTTTCGTAATAATATAATTTTATTATAGCATATAAAAAAAGTGTTTACAATTGTTTTATTACCTGTTGAATATGAATATAAAAATCCGCACCATAGCAGTTTGCTACAGTGCGGATTTTCTTGATCTATTTATTCAATATTACTTAATATATTTTTAAATTTGGGATTATCTCTGAATTTTTCTGAAAGCGGGTATCTTTCTTCTAAAAGACATTTTACTCTGCTTTGCATTTTGTAGGTTCCAAGATTTGTTTTTGTTTTTTCAAACTTTGCACCACAAACAGTAGGTGATGTACTTACCGAAACCTCCGGTAAACCGTCAAAAATTTTAGCAAGTCGGACCTCTTCGTTAAAGCATTTTAACGCTCCATCTTCATCGCCTTTCAAATATTTTTTAACACCAAGATATCCGTAGTCATAAATAATATGATTAAAACTTTTTCCGTAATCTTCATCAGGCATAACAGCATGAAGTAAGCCGATAAAACTTTCCAAGATTTTTTCATCATATTCTGTAGGACCTTCATACGCTCTGAATAAACTTTCACCGAGCAATCTCAAAAGTTCAGAAACGCCATTTGCACAGGCTTGTTTTTTCTTTTCAGGATAATCGTAATAAATATACATAGCCTCGAAGTCTCTCGCATTTTGCATCAATGGCATACTTAATAAAACTTTTTCAGCTTCCGAAATATCCACATCGCTACCAGGAATATTACTCAAGTTGCTTAAATACCTACACATAAGTTTTTTTGCCCATATTCTTATGCTATCAATAGTACAATGCTCCTGAATCATTTCGTAAATATTCTGTACCTCTGTTCTTACAGAAATTAAGTGGTCTGCCTTATCTTGTGTACTTGTAAGGCAATTCAGATATTTCACAAGTAAATCAAAATCACCCGGAAATTCGCACACCGCCTCTTTCATAAGAGTTGTGACATCTTCAAATTTATGCTCGCTCCAAAGTTTTGAATATTCACTACAATAATATTGTTTTTTTCTTTCTTGTTCGATTTTGTTGATTCCAAGAAGATTATCAACGCTTGTATCAAAAAAAGATGCAATTGCAGGAAGCATTGTTATATCAGGATAAGTTTCATTTCTCTCCCACTTACTTATGCTTTGATTTGTGACTCCAAGAAAATTTGCAAGTGTCTCCTGTGTTATGTCTTTTTCCTTTCGCATTGATTTTATTGTTTGACCAATATTGATTGTCAATTAAATCATCTCCATTTTTTAAATCAACAGCGCCGTTGTTACCTGTATCGTACCAACTTTTTAAGAGAAAATCAATAACTTCTTTGGAGATATAAAATCAACTGTTGGTTGGATTTTTTGCGGTATGGTTGATTGTATCCCTTATGATAATTAAAGAGAAACACGCCAAAAGGTGTGTTTCTCTTAATCATCATATCCAAATCATAAACAATACAACGAATATGGTGCATTTTTAGAATCTCCAGTATATTCTTTAAACTTTAATCCCTCATTATTTGAAACTGCACTTCTAATTAAGTTTTTGGTGAGTTCAGGAACATCATCTCTCTGTAATGCTTCTTCAATATCTACCCATAAAACTTCTGAATTTTCATCACCATCTGAAATTGCTTCACCAGAAACATATTCTGCATTAAATGCAATATACCAATCGTGCATATTAAATCTTATTCCAATTATATTTAATGGCTTAACCACAATTTTTGTTTCTTCAAGATATTCTCTTACTAAAGCATCTTGTGGTGTTTCGCCATTATTAACATAGCCCCCAGGAATTATAAGCATACCTTTTCCACCGCCGTATGTATGACGAGCAAGCAAAACTTTATTTTCCTTAATAACAACACCTGTAACACTTTGTCCCCAATTTGTATTATCTTTTTTCTTATCTTTAAATAATTTCATAATACTTCTCCCGATTTAACATTCAAATCTTTTTCCGTCTTCGTAAATGATACCATCTGTAACCATGATTTTTAAGATTATAGTATTTATATCATCCTCGTTTGTATGCCCATTATCATACCACGATGCAAAGGCTTCTCTTAATTTATCTGCCAAATCTTTGTTTTCTTCATTACAGATATAACCTAAACTTTCAGCCTTGCCGTGTCCTGAAAACCACTCGCCACAAATTGCAACAATGGGATTGAAGCTAATGTGTTTCATTTTATTGGTTGAATTGTGAGTTATGGTGTAAAATGCACCGTCAATATAAATTGCATCAACGGTTCTCACCCACGGAATACCTCGATTATCAACAGTTGCTATGGATATTAACGAATCTTTACTGAATCGCTCTCTTAAGACGTTATCAAAATCTTTGTTCATATCAATTCTCTGCTTTCCACTTCTTACACTGTTCGATTCTTGCGCCTTTAGGAGTATCACCATGTTCTGGGTCACAAGAAAATTTAGTAAGCATTTTACAAGGCATTTGTGGACATTCACCACAATGAGCAAATCCTTTATTCTGGCAACAACTTGCTAAAGTGCATTCTCCATAAAATGGGTGTCCATTTGTTTCAATACAACCACCACAGCCACATTTTTCTCTGTACTCACACGAATAACAAAGTATTCCACATCTTGATTCAATCATAATCAGATTTAT
>JAFSBS010000364.1 GCA_017437165.1 Clostridia bacterium | reverse complement strand
CGTACCAAAAACTCTCAAGTCACAGGACTTGAGAGTTTTTGTTTTACGTAAATTCTATATTTTACAAGCAAAATCTTGTTTTTTCGACTTAAATACATTATAATTTGTATATTAATTGTTGAAAGCAGGTTTTATTATGACCGAAAACTATGAACTCGTTCAAAAAGGATTCAGAATACTCTTATCTTCGTTATCAGGATTTATAGGGCAAAAAATGTGTCTCGAATATAAAAACAACTGGTGGGAGCAGGTTCTCGGTGTTTTGGATAATCAAAGAGATTTACCATATTATGGCGAATACGATGAATTAATTGATTCTCTTGATATTGCTAATTGCATAAGAATTATTGACCGACAATGGACAAACGTTTTCAGAAATTACCTTTCACAAAATTGTCGCAGTTGGGCAAAAGAGCTTATGGGTATCAGAAATATGGTTGCACATATAGGTCAGAGCGACCTTGACCAACCCCTCGCAGAGCGTGCGCTGAACACTATGTATTTACTCTGCAAGGAATGTGACGAAGAAGCTGCCGAAGAAATCAATGAAATATATAAAGAAGCACGTTCAAGAGCATCTGACATATCACTCAACCCTGTAACAAAGACCTTTACAGGACTTGCTCAACCCGCTTCTGATTCCAACCGTGATGAAGCGCCTGCAGAAAGTCTCCTTAATTATGTAGGTACCGACCTTGTTCAGAAAACAGATTTAACAAGAAAAATCACATATAACGGAAAAACTGTTATTTATCCTGTTTACAGAGTTAATCTTGAGTTGCTTTACTACAACGACCAGAATGACCGTATTGCTACGTGGATTTCTGCTTATGAATCTGAAAATGGTAAAGATTCACTTAAAGAACTTAATTCAGCAATTTATAACAGAATTATTGAAAACTTTATTACCGAAAGCAATCCTGACTCAATTCAGAAAACAAGAAAAAATATTTCTCTTGTGGGTCAGCGTGAGCCTGGTGTTACACTTTCTGATGGTCGTATTGTAGATGGTAACCGCCGATTCACCTGCTTACGAATAAACAGCAGAGAAACAACCGAGCCTCTTTATTTTGAAACTGTAATTATGGAAATGGATATAATTGCAGACAAAAAAACAATAAAACTTCTTGAGCTTGCTATTCAGCACGGCGAAGAAAAGAAGGTTGATTATGATGCCATAGACCATACAATCGGTACTTACAGAGATATTGTCAAAACCAACCTACTTACCATAGAAGAATATGCCGAAACATCAAATGAGTCAGTAGCAACTGTGAAGAAGCGTATTGAAATTGCTGGTTTAATCAATGAATTCCTTGAATATCTTTCTATACCTGAGCAATATCATATTGCTCGTAAATATCAGGTACATGACCTTTTCAGAGAGATGCTTCCTTTATTCAACTCGCTCAGCGATGAAAATGAAAAAAATCAAATGAAGGTTATTGCTTTTAATAACACACTTATCGGTGCAGTTCCTGACCAACGCAAATTCATGCGTGATATAAAAGCTCTTGTACGAAGTGGTAATTATAAAAATTACTTTGATGAGCAATCAGTAATCGCACAGGAAATAAGCAAAAAATATGCAAGCATAGGCAACAAAACCAAAGAAGCCCTTGATAGTTTTGCTGAAGAAAATTCTGCTCTTGCAGAAAGAATGAGATTTTCAATGGAAAAAGCTCTTTTGAGTCTCAGAGCTCAGGAGTTAAAAGCAAAACCAGTAGAAAATATTGCAAGTTGTATTTCACTTTTATTAGATATTGATTCCCGACTTTTTGTAAAACTTGACCCGGATGAAAAATCAACTCTTAATGCAGAACTCGGTAATCTTATTGAGACAGCAGAAAACCTCAAAAAACTTTTATAGGATGACTTATTATGGATATCAATGCTTTATCTATAGATGAATTAAATTTATCCGTGCGCACAAGGAATTGTCTGCACAGAGCCGGTATTTCCACATTCGGTGAAATGGTAACTTTTTATGAAAAAGGCGAACTCCAGAATCTTCCTAATATGGGAGTAAAATCTGTTAACGAAGTTGCTGAAACAATTAACATTTATGCTAATGCCAACTTTGAATCAACCGTCAATGAAGATGCCGAATGCAACGTGCCAGAGCTTAATGATGACAATTTTTATGAATGGGCTAAAACCGACTGTGGCAAAGAATTTATAAAAGAATTTTTCAATGCAGCAAACACAGAACTGAACGTCCTTTCTGATATTTCTTCAAAAGCTTACAATCTTCTTATGTTTGCTGGTAAGAAATTTATTAAAGATATTCTTTTTGCAGACAAAAATGATTTTATGAGCATTAAAATGATGGATATTTTCACCGCTACTGAAATAACCACAAGCTGTGCTGGTTACATTGAAACACAAAAAAACAATATCATTACAGCATTCAATGAATCAATAAAAAAATCTTTAAATCCCACAAACACTGTTTTTGATATTCTCCACTCACCAGCTAACAGAGAAAAAATACGTTCTTATGTAATCACAAACGATATTTTCATTGGTGACTGGAATATTGAAAACCGACCAAAAAACCAACTTCGTAAAGCTGGCTATTCTTATCTTAGCGAAATTATTTTTATATCCGAAGCAGAATTTTACAGAATGCCTGCAATGGGAAAAGGCTCGGTTGATAATATTCTCGAAAAGCGAAAAGAATATCTTGAGCAGCATAGAGCCAGAATTCTTGCTTTCTGTGATGGTGATTCTTCTGCTATTATTACCGAAGAAGAAATCAGTAAAAGCATTCTTGAGTTGTATGCAAATAATAAATTCCGTGGCTTCAGCTTCAAAGATTTTACCGACAATCTGCATTTACCAATTGACGTTGATGAAAGTCGTCTGAAAAGTGTAATAGGCAGAATGATAGCAGATAAAAAACTTGAATATGTTGATTATCGTTGTTATCGCAAATACCCTAAATTTAAAAATTATCTAAAAAAATCATGCGCTATAGATGAACGAAGCAAAGCGCTTATTGGAAAGCGTCTTGATGGTGCCACACTCGAATCAATCGGCACTGAATTCAACGTAACAAGAGAAAGAATCCGACAGATTGAAAAAAGAGATTTTAACAAGCTTTGTATCCAGTGTAAAGAGGAAACTGGTGTCGCTTGCTTTGATGAAGATTACTACGAAATCTTTTTCAGCACATACGCTTTTGACAAAAGCGATGCAGAAAAATGGTTCGGTATTAATGCTGCTGTTTTCAACTATATGGATATGCGTAATATAAAGCAAGGCAAAAACGACCTTCGTTCTGCACTTGAAGATAACAAACTTGATATAGGTTTAAAGCTCAAGGTGAAAAACTACCTTAACCGCAATAAAATCCTGCTTGATGGTATGTGGATTGAGAAAAAGCGTTTTGAGCTTGAAAACTATTTTTTAAGTAAATTCTGTCAGGACGATATTTCATTCACTGATTTTGCAGAAAAATTCAACTTATTCCTCAAATCAGAAAACATACCTTATGATGAAAAACTTTACTACACTGAAGGTGTTTTAAAAACAAGAAAAAATCATCTTGGAGAGTCGCGTATTGCTTTGTGGAAACAAAATGAATTAATAAGATATTACGACATTGATGCGAGAGATTATTCTGAATTACTTGACACACTCAATTTTGAATCTTATGAAAACATTGAAATATCAACTCTTAAATTTATGGATGATTACCCTGAGCTTATGCAAAAGTATGATATAAGAGACCAATATGAGTTACATAATCTGTTAAGAAAGATTGTTCCTGAAAATAGTTACAATAACTTCCGTTGTGGCAGAACACCAATACTTTGCTTTGGTGAATTTGACAGAAATGAAGCTGTTACTGAGCTTATTATGAACAATGCACCACTTACACAGGAAGAGTTACTTGACCTTGTGCGCAAGGAATATGGATTTGAATCAGGTGCAATAATCTGGAAGAATTTCAGCAAATATTATTACCAGGGTTCTTACAGAGTTGACTACAAAGTTATGAGTGATGACGCGAAAACCTTGCTCAGCGAAAAACTTACAGAGGATTTCTATTATATTGATGAAATCAAAAAAATATATAAAGATTTATTTCCTGGTGCCGATTCATCTGAAATCAATCCGTTCAATCTTAAAAATATAGGCTTTTCGGTGCTTTCAAAATACGCTTACCAGAATCACGCCTCACTTGACGCATATTTCAAAAATCTTTTAACTAAGTCCGATATTCTTGATATTAAGCCTCTCAGAAAAAAATTTACTTATGTACAGGCTTTTTCAGGAACGCTGACGCATCTCAAAAACAATAAAATCGTCTTTGAATTTGACCCTGACCACCTGATAAACAAAAGAAAGTTAGAGGCAGGCGGAGTTACAGATGAACTCATTGAAAATTTCTGCGACAGTGTTTTCGATTTTGTTGAAGCCAATACATTTTTCAGTATAAAAACCATTAAATCAGCAGGCTTTGAGCATGAACTTTTTGACCTCGGTTTCTCTGACTGGTTCTATGCAAACATACTTGCGGAGGATGAGCGTTATTCTTCTGAACAGATTTTTAATAATATTGTTCTCTATAAAGGAAAAACAACCGTTACTATAAAAGCATTTGAAATGTGGATTATTAAAACACACGGTTCTATTGACACTTATGACCTTATGGAAGAAATGATAAGATATGGTTGTAAAACCAATGAAAAGTCAGACGTTACCTACAGGTTACATGGAACAGAAATCTATTACGATAACATTCTTGACAGGTTTTATTCTTCAGCAGAAGCTTATTACCGTGAACTTGAAGAAACGGAGGGAATTTATTAATTATGAATAATTATGATATTTTAATAAACAATCTGCTTGAAGAAGTAAAAAAAATTCATCACAAATACGAGAATTCCCTTACTGTAGGTCCTGATTATTATGAACCGGGTTTTATGGAATACCCTGAGCAGTATTATGGAAGTTATGATGAAGCCACAGACACTATAACAATAAAATTTGAAGCTATGGGCACACGTTATGAGGGCAGAACAGAGCAGATAGAATCTATAAAACTCCACGATAAAATCAATATTGTAAGAGATGGTGAAAATTCTTTCAACCGGAATAATTTTTCGTTATTTACTGAATCGAATAAGAATTTAGGTACTTTACCGGCAGATTTATGCAGCGCAATTGCCCCACTTTATGATAATGGTCATTTATTGTTTAAAAGTGCTTCAGTAAGCTTCGTTGAGCCTATCTCAATGCGAAGCCGACACGCTAAAAAAGCGGTGCTTTTTGTAGAAACTGTTATTGAACTTAAAAGATAATAAAAAATCTCAAGTCACAAGACTTGAGATTTTTGTTTTATGTTCGCAAGAACACAACTTCATTTTGCGACTTCTGGAGCAAACTTCATTTCAAACCCTTTGAACTTCACGCAAAAATAAAGATACCTTTCGACAATGAAGTGTTGCATAATGAAACATTTTGTAATGAAATTGCCTGACGGCAAAGATTTCAGCAGTTTTTACTTTTTTCAATATGCACATTACGAATGGCGCTACACCACCACTATCAATTATGTCAAATTGTCAAGGCTCAACCAGCTAAATTATCCGCCCGATATTATTCGTTAACAATACTCCTTTATTCTGCCACAAAGTTTATTTCATTTTCTTTTGCATACTGTTCAGCATAACTACCCTTAAGGGCGTGGATAGCGAGGTTTTCACATCCATCAAACGCCAAATCACCTATACTTGTCACACTGTCTGGTATTGTGATTGAGGTGAGGTTTTCACACCAAGAAAATGCACCATCACCTATACTTGTTACACTGTCTGGGATTGTGATTGTGGTAAGGTTTGTACATTCAGAAAACGCAAAATCACCTATACTTGTTACACTGTCTGGGATTGTGATTGTGGTAAGGTTTGTACATTCTATAAACGCAAAATTACCTATACTTGTTACGCTGTCAGGTATTGTGATAGTGGTGAGGTTTGTACATCCAGAAAACGCACTATAACCTATACTTGTTACACTGTCAGGTATTGTGATAGTGGTGAGGTCCGAAAAATCCTGTTCCCAATACTCACCATCATCTTCCATGGATAAATCAGCTTGCATAACACATGACTGCAAATCATCGAAGCATAAATCACCACCGTTAGAACCATTAACCTCAAGTACATATCCCTCTTCAGTACCTGTATATTCTTTTGTTTTTAGGTTATATGTGTAACTACGTTTATAACTCTCATAATTCTCTTCATTACCTGTAATTGTTATAGATTCTATATCTTCCATTGATTTAATCTTCTCACGAATTTCAATAACAAAATCGTAGGCATCAAATACACCTGCACCCACCTCACTTTCTACGGGGCGAGATTCATCAAAAATTTTTATTTCATCCTCTCCGTCAACAACACCTTCTTCGAGCAAATGAATAAGTTCATCAACATTTTTTGCGTTACCCAATTGTTTAGGGCTTACATTAACTATAGCTTCAGCATCAAAATAGTCAATTCTACCGGTTTCACCTGAGCCTCCTTGAGCATAAAACTCAACACTTTTACCATTAACCAAATCAAATTTAATCATAAGCGTAAAACTTGAGCTACTTGAATTGGTCACAAAATCAGTTCTAATTTTCATAATAAATTCCACCTTTTATTTTATATTATTTTTCTTTTCCCGCTTTCGCAGAAAACGATTTCTGGCATTAGTGGGCAACCGCCCATACAAAGTTCTTTTTTTTCGCAATTCGGACAAGCGCCACGCATCTTATTGCGAAAACGTTCAAATGCACTACTATTCCACGCTTCTGTAATAGACATTTTACGCAGTGATACCTCGTACCTTTTTTCTTGGTCAAAACTACACGGCACCATAATCATATCGGCACCAATATAACAGCTATATCTGCCACCCTCACAGGTGTCTAAGGATTCAGGCAAAATAGATTTGCAGAAATTGATAGCGCCGGGGACATTACAGCTATCCATACCAACCTTAAAAGGGTGCTGTTTATCTACCTCGGCGAAAAACTCTGCAACTCTTGGGTCGCTTGATTCAAGCATATTGGCTTTTGTACCTTGACCAGCAGGCTTATGTAAAAGGAATATTACTGCATTTATACCTTTTGGAAAATCTTTATTTCGCAATCTTTCAATCGCTTCATCAATACTGTTTTTGCCGAGTACATAGTGAATATTGGTTTTAACATCGGCATCGAGTAGCATTTGTATTGCTCTTAACGTATATTCGCTTCTATACCAGCTTACCGCAACCGCACCGCAATATTGCTTGCAAAGCTTTGCTATTTCAGGTGTCATACCATATCCTGATGTCGTAAAATTAGGCACAAGCACATTTTCTCGACAGATTTTAAGTATTTCTTCAAAATGCTCGTGCTGGTCGGGGTCACCTCTGCCACCTAAAGCAAACTGGTTACATTTACCTTTGGATTGCTCCGCAATCCACCTGAAGTCTTCAACCGACATATTGGGTTGTTCTACTAACATACCGCTTTGATAACATCCGATACCTGCT
>JAFSBS010000363.1 GCA_017437165.1 Clostridia bacterium | reverse complement strand
CTTTTACCTGCTCATTTGTTTCGCCATGTTCTTCTCGTGTTGCAGAGTTGCTTGTAAATTCTTCTTTAAGTACGGAATCATCTGTCAGTTCTTGAAATCCTGTACCATACTCGGGTGCTGCACCAGTGTTCATACTACCTTCAGGCATAGCATCATAATCCCAAACCGCTTCTTCTTTAGTAGCACCAATAGAACCAAACATATCTATTGCATAGTTTAACTTCTGCATTTTCTGATAGTTTTTCTGATAATTTACAAATAAAGTTTCAATTTCAGAATAGTCTTGTACCACAACATTCTGCTTGCTATCGTTATCAGCAATTTGCTCTTCTTTTACATTTATATATTGCCACGGTTTTGCAACAAATACACTTGTAACAACAATTGCAAAAACTGCCGCAACTGCTATCATTTTTCTGAAAAGATTTTTATTTTCGCTTTTTAATTTTTCTGTTTCTTTTTCAAGAATTTCTAATTTATTTACCTCTTTTTTAAGCAAATCTTTAATGTTATCTTTACTTAATTTTTCGGGTAACTCTATATTTTCATTATTTTTAAGAGTCTCGTTTAATTCTGAAAGTTCCTGTTCACTTAAAACTTCTTCGGTGTTAATTTCATTTAAGTTCATATCTTCATTTTTCATAAACTCACCCTAATACCTTTCTTAATTTTTCAAGTGCTCTTTTTTGCTTTGAACGGATTGTTGACGGTGAAAGATTGTAAATCTTTGAAAGCTCATCGCTTTTAAATCCGCCGATTATAGAGAGTAAAACAATTTGCCCGTCCGGTGGCGTAAGTGATTTTAGTGCTTCTACAAGCTCAATACTTGTAAATTCACTACTCACACTTTCATCTTCGATTAAAAATATGTAATCATCTTCGGGTAATAAATCAGGATTTTTCTTATTCTTTTTAAGTTGACTTTTACATTGATTAGAGAGTATTTTAAAAAGCCACGATTTAAAAAGTGAATCATCCCTTAAATTACCAATTGATTTGAATGCAGTTATAACTGTTTCCTGAACCGCATCTTCTGCATCTTCTTTTGAATTCAGCATATAAAGTGCAAAACGATACATATCTTCACTATAAAAAGAATACAATTCTGAAAATGCAGTTATATCACGGTCTTTTGCTTTTTTTACCAAAAAGGATATATCCATTTTTCTCACGCCCCTTTTACTCTCTAACTATAAGAGTGTTGTAACATTGAAATTGTTGCAAGAAATTTATTTTTTAGGGATCAGGGATCAGAAAGAAGAAACCAGGAATATAATAAACATAAAATTACAACTCTGATTTCTAATTTCTAATTTCTAATTTCTGATTTCTGATTTCTGGTCCCTGACCACTATTTCCTCCAATATATCAAAAAAGACAACAAATGTAAACAAATAATAAATTTCCTCAAAACATTTGCAATATAATATGTATTGTGTTATAATGTCTAGTAATTATTTTGAAATTTAAAAATGAAAGGTCAAATAAAAATGTCTTTTTTCAAAAAACTTTTTGGGGATTACTCAACAAAAGAAATCAAAAGAATTTCCGGTCTTAAAGACAAGGTTCTTAATTTAGAAGAAGAATACTCAAATCTTACTGATAGTGAACTTCAGGCAAAAACACCTGAATTCAAAGAGCGTCTTAATAATGGTGAAACTCTTGACGATATTTTGCCTGAAGCATTTGCGGCTTGTAGAGAAGCGGCAACACGTGTTCTTAATATGAAACACTACCCTGTTCAGATTTTAGGTGGTATTATTCTCCACCAGGGTAGAATTGCAGAAATGAGAACAGGTGAAGGTAAAACTTTAGTTGCTACTTTACCTGCTTACTTAAATGCTCTTTCAGGTGAAGGTGTTCACATTGTTACTGTAAACGATTACCTTGCAAAGCGTGACTCTGAATGGATGGGTAAACTTTACAGATTTATGGGACTTTCTGTGGGTCTTATTATTCACGAAAAAGATAACGCTGAAAGAAAAGAAGCATATAATGCCGATATTACTTTCGGTACTAATAACGAAATGGGCTTTGACTACCTTCGTGACAATATGGTTATGTATAAAGACCAGCGTGTTCAACGTGGTCACGCATTTGCTATTGTCGATGAGGTTGACTCTATTCTCATTGATGAAGCGAGAACTCCGCTTATCATTTCGGGTATTGGTGAAGCATCAACCGACCTTTACAAAATTGCTAACGATTTTGTAAAAAGACTTAAAATGGTTAAAGTTAAAGAACTTGATGATAAAACAAATGCCGAAGAAATTACTGACGATGGTGATTATCTTGTTGACGAAAAAGCAAAAACTGCTACTCTTACAAAACAAGGTATTGGTAAAGCCGAAAAAGCATTCGGACTCGAAAATCTTATGGATGCTGAAAACCTTACAATTCAGCACCACATAAATCAGGCTTTAAAGGCACACGGTACAATGCAACGAGATGTTGACTATGTTGTAAAAGACGGTCAGGTTCTCATCGTTGATGAATTCACAGGCAGAATTATGCTCGGCAGACGTTACAGTGAAGGTCTCCACCAGGCTATTGAAGCAAAAGAAAATGTTAAAGTTGAACACGAGAGCAAAACTCTTGCAACGATTACATTCCAGAACTACTTCCGTCTTTACAAGAAACTTTCAGGTATGACCGGTACTGCTATGACTGAAAGTGAAGAATTCAAGGAAATTTATTCACTTGATGTTGTTGAAATCCCAACAAACAAACCACTTATCCGTCAGGATAATGATGATGTTCTCTACAAAACAGAAGAAGCAAAGTTTAACGCAATTATCGATGTAATTTCAGAGTGCCACGAAAAAGGTCAACCTGTTTTAGTAGGTACTGTAAATATTGAAAAGAGCGAAAAACTTTCTCGACTTCTTAAAAAACGTGGCATAAAACACGAAGTATTAAATGCTAAATTCCATGAAAAAGAAGCAGAAATTGTAGCACAAGCAGGTAAATTTGGCGCAGTTACAATTGCTACAAATATGGCTGGTCGTGGTACTGACATCATTTTGGGCGGTAACCCTGAATTTATGGCAAAACTTGAAATGCGTAAAAAAGGATTCCCTGATGAACTTATTGCAGAAGCAACAGGTTTTGCAGAAACAACTGACGAAGAAATTATAAACGCAAGACAAACTTTCAGAGAATTAGAAGCAAAATTCAAAGAAGAAACAAAAGAAGAAGCTGATAAAGTAAGAGAAGCGGGCGGACTTTATATCATTGGTACAGAGCGTCACGAATCAAGACGAATTGACAACCAGTTACGTGGTCGTGCAGGTCGTCAGGGTGACCCGGGTGAAAGCCGTTTCTTCCTCTCTGCTGAAGACGATTTATTAAGACTTTTCGCAGGTGACAGATTCTATAATACTCTTGATGCTTTCAAATCAATCGGTGATATGCCTGTTGAAGCAAAACTTTTCACAAATACAATTGAAAG
Organism: Clostridia bacterium; assembly: GCA_017437165.1. Classification (GTDB taxonomy): domain Bacteria; phylum Bacillota; class Clostridia; order Oscillospirales; family Acutalibacteraceae; genus DTU089. Next base: position 4,478 of record JAFSBS010000363.1, on the reverse strand, counting down.
CGCTCAAAAGAAGGTTGAAAGCAACAACTTTGCTATTCGTCGTAACGTTCTTAAATATGACGACGTTATGAATAAGCAGAGGGAGGTTATTTACGGTCAAAGAAATAAAGTGCTTGATGGTGCTGATATAAGTGCTACAATCCAGAAGATGATTGTTGATACAATTTCTGAATCTGCAGACTTCTACTGCCCTTCTTCAAACAAACCGGAGGACTGGAATATTAAAGGTCTTGCTACAAAATACAACTGGCTCATTACCGAAGAAGAAATAGAAAACCTTACAAAAACTGAAGATATCGCCGAAGTTCTTCTTGACAAAGCACAAAAGCTCTACGATGACAGAAAAGCAGAATTTGGTGAAGATTTAATTAAAGAAATTGAAAGAAGCGCTCTTCTTCGTAATGTTGATATGCGTTGGATGGACCATATTGATGCTATGGACCAGTTAAAACGCGGTATAGGTCTTCGCGCTTACGCACAAAAAGACCCTGCTATTGCCTTCAGAGAAGAAAGTTTCGATATGTTTGACGAAATGACAAACGAAATAAGAGAAGGTACTGTTGACTTTGTTCTCAAGGTAAGAATCCGTAAAGAAGAACCTGTTGAAAGAAAGCAGACAGTTAAAATCACTGCTACATCCGGTAGCGATGACCAGACAGTTAAAAAGCAGCCCGTTAAAAAGGCTCAGAAAATCGGCAGAAACGACCCTTGCCCTTGCGGTAGCGGTAAGAAATATAAGAAGTGCTGTGGTCTTAACGAAGCGTAAGTTTCGTTAAGCGTTGCAAGTATAAAACAAACCTCGGATAGTTGAAAAAAATCAATTATCCGAGGTTATTTTATTTCTTGTTCTAAATTTTTAAAATATTCTGATTTAAAGAAATCTTCTATTGATATATTTAAACCATCACACAACTTTTTAATCGTTGATATTGTTGTGCTGTTATTTCTGCCACCTGTTATATTACTTAATGTAGATTGTGTTACACCACTGATAGTAGCGAGTTTATTTACTGTAATATTATTTTCTTCACAAAGTTCAACAATTCGCAACTTTACTGCTTCACCAATATTCAGAAATAACACCTCCAACTCAAGATATCAATATTATATTAACCATTTTGAGTTGTAAAAGTTACCTCTTTTGAGTTATCATCATGTTTGAGGTGGGCTTTCTCAACTATTAAAATGCTTTTTTTATTCCCTTGTAGATATAGTATGGCTTTGTGAAAAGATACTCTCCGTTTATATTTGCTTCAATTAAATTATCAATGAATTCCTTGTATTCATTTTCTGTAAGTGTTCCAGTATTTTCATCAACAAGCCACTTTACATATTTACTATAGTTATAACCCATCTCATTTTCTTTGTACTCAGTTTCAATTACATTATGGATTACCAGTTCATTTTCAAATAAATTAGTTTTTGCAAAAAAACTATAAGTTCTTCTTCCCATCCAACTATCAAGGTCATCCATCCAACCTTGTTTTGTAGTTGCGTATAAATGTATTGCCTTTGTAATCAAATCTTTATTTTTACCATTAAAAGTAATACTGTCAAAATCCGCATTCGCGCAAATTATAATTCCACCTGGTTTTAATACCCTATGAATTTCTTTTATAAAAGTTATTTTATCAGTAATACATTCAAGTACGTCTTTTGCGATAATCAAGTCAAATTTATTCTCTTCAAAACCTAACCCATCAGCACAACTCATAACCATAAGTTCAACAGGTGTTTTATATTCAACCTCATTAAAATTTTTATTGGTTATATCAATACCAATCGCTTTTTCTACTTTATCTGGAAATCTATTGATAATGTCTTTTAAATAGCCAGCATTTCTGCAACCAATATCTAATATATTTGCATTGTCTGGTAACTGAATCATTTCATAAATTTTTTCATTTATTGAATATATATTATATTCCATTTGTTTTGCCTCCTGAAAATAAAAAATGTTGATAGCTTATGAGCCATCAACAGTATAATAAAAAGTTTAATTTCTTTTCATCATTCTTCAGGCACATAAGCGAATAAGCCTGTACCCGATACGATACAAGCTATTTTCGTCTGCGTCGAATAATGAATGAAAACATAAACCTTTACCTCCAATCTTTCATTGATAATAACATAATCTATAATTATTGTCAAATTAACATTTCACATAAAAAAATCCTATCATTTTCGGTACCAACTAAAAATGATAGGATGATTTTTATTTTAACATAATTCCGAATTACGCATTACGCATTCCGAATTATTTTTTTCTCGCACTAATTTCTGCTACCATCTCTGCCTGACGTTTTTCAGTAAGAGTATAGAAGAACATCGGAACTGCACAAGCAAACATACTGATTACGCCTGAAAGAACAAGCATATTCCAAAGTGTTCTTGCACCTTCTGCTGAAATGTAACCTGTTTCAGCATCAATACCTGCAGCAGCGAAAGAAATAACACCTATAAATGCACCAACTGCCATACCGATTTTGTTGATAAGTGTCTGCATAGCGAAGCAGATACCCTCACCACGTTCACCTGTTTTCCATTCGAGGTAATCAACAGTATCACCAATCATAGCATAAGTAATAATGTTGTTAACACCCTGTGGAATACCAAGAAGAACAAGTGCAATAGCACAAATTACTAATTTCCATGGTGCGTCATAGCCTACAAAGTACATAATACCCATTACAACGCCACCGAAGATATGAACTGCAACATAAGCCCATTTCTTAGTGAATTTCTTTGACATCCAAGGAACGAGAAGTGACGCAACAAGTCCACCGGGAACAACAAGAAGTGTAATTAAACTGTACATACCTTCATTCTGAAGAACATACTTTGCGAAGTAAAGACCACCTGTGTAGGTGTAAACCATTCTTGCACCACCAAGAATACCTGAAATAACAATAAGAAGAAGTTCTTTGTTTTTAAAGAGAAGCTTTAAGTTATGACCAAGACTTGGCGGGTTATCATCTGCTGTAAAGCGTTCTTTTGTATGTTTGAAACCATAGAAGAACATAGGAACTGCTGCAACAACAAGTACAACTGCTGCGATGAAATATGTCCACTTAAGAGTATCAGCATTTGCAAGTTCCTGACCTTTAATAACTGTACCAACGAAAGTCTGTGCAGCTTCTTCAACTGTAAGGCCCTGATTTGCAACTAATTTTTCAATTTCTACCGCTTTGTCAACAGCAATTTGCTTTAAGCCATCTTCTGTACCGGCATATTTGTATTTACTTGTAACTGCACCTGTAATAATAGGAACAAAAACAGTAACAATACCTGCACCTAATGTGCAAAGAAGACGTGTAACAGTAAGAAGATTACCACGAACAACTGTATCGTTTGTCATACAGGTTGAAAGTCCCCAATAAGGAACGTCTGCAACTGTATATGCAACAGACCAGAGAACATAAATTATACCAATAATAATAAATGTTGATGATGCTTTTGCCTGAAAAACAGGAAGGAAGCAAGCAATTGTCATAATTGCAATAGGAATTGCCATCCATTTGAGATAAGGACGACATTTTCCCCACTTTGTTCTCGTTCTGTCAACGATACTACCCATAATGGGGTCATTAAATGCGTCAAAAATACGAGTACCGAGCATTAAGTATGCAACTGCCATTGAACCTGCAACTGAACCTATAGTAACACCGTCAGCACCAAAAAGAAGTGCATCTGTCAAGAATATTGTCAAATAGGAACCAATAATTGTGCAGATAAAGTTCTGACCAAAACCCGCTATACCATAAGCAATAGCTTCTTTTGGTTGAAGGTTTCCGTCATTTGGGGTAGTGCCGTAAACCTTATGAAGTAAATCATTGATTTTCATTTCTTCACCTTTTTCTTTATATTATAGTTTTATAAAAAAATTGATTACTCAATAATTTCCGCTTTTTTCATCACAATAGGAGTAACAGGAGATGAAAGTTCTCCACCGCGCATTACTCTTTCTGTGTTAAGAAAATCGTCAACTGTTTCCATACCTTCAATTACTTTACCAAAAGCTGCGTACTGACCATCTAAAAATGTGCAGTCGCCATAGCAGATAAAGAACTGACTACTTGCAGAGTTTGGATTCATACTTCTTGCCATTGAAATAACTCCGCGAGTGTGTGAAAGTGTATTGTTTACACCATTCATTTTAAATTCGCCTTTAATATTTTTTTCGCTACCACCCATACCTGTGCCATCAGGGTCACCGCCCTGAGCCATAAAATCTTCAATAACTCTGTGGAATGTAAGACCATCATAAAAACCCGCTTTAACAAGAGCTTCAAAGTTTTCAACTGTGATTGGTGCATGCTGAGGGTAAAGTTCTATAATAAACTCTTTACCATTTTCCATTGTAACTTTTACTTTAGACATTTTATTCCTCCTTTATTCTGCAAGCATTACATAATTTTCGTTATAACTTCTTGTTTCTCTCATTCTCATTTCTATACCTTCTGTTTCATCGGCATCCG
>JAFSBS010000362.1 GCA_017437165.1 Clostridia bacterium | reverse complement strand
TGGAAGTTTGCCATAACACCAGAATATCCGCTACAACCCATTCTTAAACTTTGTAAGAATGTAGCGGCATTTGCATTAAATATTTTAAGATTGCTACCCTTTACTGCTTCGTGTTTTTCTTTTAACATCTCTGTATTACAGCAAGTATCTTTTAAAAACTGAAAACGGCCATCATCCGCCATTGCCTTTAAAAGTTCAGGTGAGAGTACTCTCTTGTATGGATAAGGACACTCATAAACACCAAAAGGTACTTCAGGGAGTGCATCTGCAACATATTTCATATTTTTTAATAAAACTTCATCACTCTCATCTTCTTTAGCAAAACGATTGGAAATGAAAACATACGCATCAATTCCTGTTTCAATAAAAGCACGCGCTTCTTTGATTTGTGTATCTAAATCATCTGCAACATGACCAGAAGCAACAATATCCATTCCTTCTGGTTTATTCGCCATAATAAATTTCAAAATTTCAAGACGTTCTTCAAAAGACAGATAGAAAATTTCACTACTCTGACAAATAGCAAAAATGCCATCAACACCGCGGTATTTATACCAATCAAGAAGTTGCAAAATTCCATTGTAATCAACTTTATTATCATCTGTAAAAGGTGTAATCATTGTTGGGTAAACACCGTTTTTAATTGTTTTCATTTTTAAAACCCCTTTTGAATTTTCTTGAATCAATGTAATCCTGTAAAATAATATCAGCTGCAACAGCATCAACAACTGCTTTTCTCTTTTTGCCTCTGATGTTATTTTCAGATAAAATCTTATGAGCCGAAACTGTTGTCAAGCGCTCATCCCAGAATTTGATTGGTATTTGAGTTAAGGATTTGAGTATTTCACCTAAATCTTTACAAGCATCTGCCCTAAAACCTTCAGAACCATCCATATTTTTAGGTAAACCTACAACAATCTCTTCCGCATTTTTTTCTTTAGCGATATCTAAAATTTTAATTGCTAAATTTTCTATATTCCACTCAGTTATAACACAAACCGGTGAAGCCAACAACTCGAGTTTATCGCAAACAGCTATACCTGTTCGTTTATCACCATAATCTACTGATAAAATAATCATAATTTACTCCAAAAAGCCGAAAAGAGATTTTTCACTTTTCGGCTTTAAATTTAATTTATTGACCCGCAACTACTCCAGTAGGTGGTGGCGAATCACTTGAAGGTGTTGTAGTTGATTCAACCGGCATATATTCATCAGTAGTTGAGGCTGGTTCGGTTGACACCGGAAGTGTTGTTTGTGGAGCGGTTGTTTTTGGTGGCTTTGTAGGTTTAACCGTTGTAGGCTCTGTTGTGGTAGTTGAAAGTTGTGCTGTTGTTGCTTCATCTGGTATTTCTGAACCAATAGCATGAATCATAGCACAGTTTTTACAAGTTGCCGGAATTTTAGAAGTTCTGTAGTAACCGGTTGCGGTCTGTGTACAAGTTGCCGCAGCCAAGTCACCGGTAATCTTACAATACTTTCTTGCAACAACACCGCTTGCAGACGGGAATGATTTATCTGGTAAATCTTCGTGTAACTCAGTTAAAATCTTTTTATAAATCCTACCGGCAGGGTTACCTGAAACACCTTTTATTTCTTTTGGTTTATCGTAACCATACCATACCGCTGCTACATAGTAAGGAGTACCACCTACATACCAACGATCCTTTTCGTCAGATGTTGTACCTGTTTTACAGAAGTTATCAACACCAGGAATTCGGTTACCTGAACCGGTACCGGAATACGAAACTGTTCTTAACATATTACGCATAACACCTGCAGTACTTTCGCTTATAACCTGCTCACCTTTTGAATCACCATCTGTAAGCAAAGTTTCAGTACCATCACTGTTGGTAACTTTATAATAGCAATAAGGTTCAAAATAATAACCATTATTACCAAACATCGCATAAGCGGCAGTCATTTCAAGTGTTGTCATACCATCACTCACGCCACCTACACAAATTGAAGAATAGTTACCATCATAGTTAGGATTATCTTCGTCTGTAACCAATGTTGTGAATTTTAAATCATCAACGAGGAAATCAAAACATGTGTCAATACCTATTCGTCTTACCAATTGTGCGGGAACGGTATTGTATGACACTTGCAAAGCATATTGAACAGTAACAAAAGATTTAGCAGAACCATAAGAACCACCATAGTTTACAGGCCATCTTGAAGAACCTAATCTTATACCATAGTTCTGAACCATTGTTGACCATGTAGCAACATTATTTTCAATAACCGGTGTATAAACTGAAAGTGGCTTAATTGCAGAACCGGGTTGACGTGGTGAATCAGCGGCACGGTTAAGTCCGCGGAAAGTTTTACCTTTACCGGCACCACCAACCATAGCAACAACCCTACCACTATAATCCATAATTGTTATAGCAGATTGAGCATTTTCAGGTTTATCTTCAGATTCAGGAAATGTCTCTCTATTCTCATAAACTCTTTCAGCAATTTCTTGTGCTTCCATATCAACTGCTGTGTATATTCTGAGACCACCAAAGAAAACTTTTCGCCATGCTTCATTATAAGTTAAATCATACTCTTCCTGAAGGTCTTCAATAACCGAATCAATAACATACTCAACATAATAAGAAGCGTTTTTAGTGTCATCAATCGACTTATTAAATTCAATAACTTCTTCTTCGGTTAAATCTTCATCATCTTCGTCTTTTGTAACCTGACTACCCTTATATTTTTCACTATTTGTGAAAATCAACTCATATTTTTCCGCTTCTTTATATTCTTTTTCGGTTAATGTACCATTTTCATACATTAAATAAAGGCAGTCCTGTTGACGAGAAATATGGTCTTCAAGTTCTGTAAAAGGGTCATAATCTGCAGGCGCTTTAGTAATAACAGCAATACTTGCACATTCTGCAACATTCAAATCTTCAACATCTTTACCGAAATACTCTTCTGCCGCAGTTTTGATACCATAACAACCATTACCAAGGTAAATAGTATTAAGATAAGCTTCCATAATTCTTTCTTTTGAATAAAAACGCTCCAAATTCAGAGCATTAAGTATTTCATAGAATTTACGGGAAATATCACGGTTATTTTCACCAGTAAGGTTTTTT
>JAFSBS010000361.1 GCA_017437165.1 Clostridia bacterium | reverse complement strand
TTGAAGGTATGATGATAGCGGGTGTTGCTATTGGTGCCTCTATGGGTATTATATATGTCCGTGCTGAATACCCGTTAGCAGTAAAAAGATTGCAAATTGCAATAAATGATTTAAGAGAAAAGGAACTTTTAGGTGAAAATATTTTAAACAGTGGTTTTAGTTTCGATTTTTCAATTATGATGGGTGCGGGAGCATTTGTTTGTGGTGAAGAAACTGCACTTTTAGCATCTTTAGGCGGTAACAGAGGTATGCCTGTTACAAAACCACCATTCCCTGCACAAAAAGGCTTCAGAAAGCAACCAACCAATATAAATAATGTTGAAACATTTGCGAATGTTTCATGGATTATTGAAAATGGCGGTAGTTCATTTGCAGAGATGGGTACAGAAAACAGTAAAGGTACCAAAGTTTTTGCTTTAGCAGGTAGAGTAAAACGTGGTGGTCTTGTTGAAGTACCAATGGGTATTACTATTGAAAAAATTGTATTTGATATCTGCGGAGGTATTATTGATGATGCCGAGGTGAAAGCGGTACAGATGGGGGGACCTTCCGGCGGATGTATTCCGAAAGATATGCTCTCCACACCGATTGATTATGAAAGTATAGCAAAAACAGGTGCTATTATGGGTTCCGGGGGTATGGTCGTTATGGACGAAAATACCTGTATGGTAGATATGGCAAAATTCTTTATGGATTTTACAAGTAAGGAAAGTTGCGGTAAATGTGTACCTTGCAGAATCGGTACTACCCGTATGCTTGAAATATTGGAAAGAATTGTTGATGGCGAAGGGGAAGAAAGTGATATTGACACTCTCACAGAATTTGGTGAAAGTATAAAAGTCGGTGCGCTTTGTGGTCTTGGTAACTCTGCGCCAAACCCCGTGCTTACTACTATTAAGTATTTTAAAGATGAGTATTTATCACACATCAATGAGAAAAAGTGTTCTGCAAAAAAATGCACATCACTTATAAGTTACAGTATTGATGCCGAACTATGTAAGGGTTGTTCTCTCTGCAGTAAAAAATGTCCTAATAATGCAATAACCGGTGAAATCAGAAAAACATATAGTATAAATAGTGAATTATGCATCCGTTGTGGTCAGTGTATTGCAGGTTGTAAATTTGGCGCAATCAAAATAGAAAGTGGGGTAAAATAATGAGTATTGTTAATATTTTTATTGACGGTAAAGAGTGTAAAGCAAACACAGAAAAAACTCTTTTGGATAATATTCTTGATAATGGAATAAATTTACCTCACCTTTGTCATAATCCTGAAATAGAAAGTTATGGTGGTTGTGGTCTTTGTCTTGTAATGGTTGAGGGTATAAATAAGCCACTCCGTGCATGTTCTACAACAGTTACAGAAGGTATGAAAGTTACTACAAGTACAGAAATGCTCGAAAAAAGCAGAAAAGTTTCACTTTCTTTAATTCTTTCTGACCACAGCGGTGACTGTAAAGCACCTTGCTTTAAAGCGTGTCCTACGCATCAGGATATTCAGGCTTATGTTGGTCTTATTGCAAATGGCGAAACAGAAAATGCAATAAAGG
>JAFSBS010000360.1 GCA_017437165.1 Clostridia bacterium | reverse complement strand
TCTTTCAGGAGTTTATTTTGTTGTTTGGAATAATGTATATAATCCTGAATTTGAAAATCAGTTCAGGGGTCAAGGTAAAATGTTCTTAGTAACGGTATATTTCTTAATATTACTTGTTACGAGTATCGCTTTAGGTGCTTCAAAAGTTGATAAATTCAGAAAAAGTGAGATTATTTTCTATCAGATTCTTGCAGTTGTGTTTGCTAACTGTATTGCTTATGCACAAATTTGTTTACTTGAAGCGGTTCTGGCAAATGTTTTTGGTATGCTTTATATCCTTCTTATTCAGGCAACTGTTATTATTGCTTGGACTCTTGTTGCTACCGAAATTGTCAGAAGGTTAAGTCCACCTGAAGAGATGATAATTATTTACGGTAGCCATCTCGCAACTGAAATAGTTTACAAAATGAGCGAAATGGAAGAACGTTATAAAATCAATGAATCTGTTAACGTTGATGTTGGTTTTGATGAAATCAAACAAAAAATTGACAAATTTAAAAGTGTAATTATTTGTGATGTACCTGCAAGAATGCGTAATGATATACTCAAATATTGCTATCAGGAAAACAAAAGTATTTATGTAGTTCCAAAAATTTCTGATATTATCGTAAGAAGTGCAGCAGAGATTACTTATTTTGATTCACCGATATTACACGCTCATTCTCAAGGACTAACAATTGAGCAAAGAGCAGTAAAACGACTTATGGATATTTTCTTATCGCTGTTTGCTCTTATTGTTTTTTCACCTGCATTTTTAATAATTGCTGTCGCAATTAAATTATACGATGGCGGTCCCGTGTTTTATAAACAAAAACGTGCAACTAAAGACTTAAGAGAATTTGATATTTTAAAATTCCGCAGTATGATTGTTGACGCTGAAAAAGATGGTCCGCAACCGGCGACTGATAATGATTCAAGAATTACGCCCGTTGGTAAAATTATCAGGGCTTTGAGAGTTGATGAATTACCACAGATTATAAACATCTTAAAAGGTGATATGTCTGTTGTAGGTCCAAGACCGGAGAGAATAGAACACGTTGAAAAATATTCGAAAGAAATTCCAGAGTTTCCTTGTAGGTATAAAGTCAGGGGAGGACTTACCGGCTATGCACAGGTGTTTGGTAAATACAACACTTCTGCATACAACAAACTCAAAATGGACTTAATGTATATACAAAAATACTCAATAGGTCTGGATATTAAGTTGATTATTATGACAATCAAGATTTTGTTTAAAAAAGATAGTACCGAGGGATTTAAAGAAAAAAAAGGGAAGAGTGCTGATAAATAATGCTTTATTATATGATTATGGCTGGTGGTATAGGTTCAAGAATGAACTCACCAGAATTACCAAAGCAATATCTTAAAGTTAACGATGAACCTATAATTGTAAGAACTATTAGAAATTTTGAAGAGTTCGGTTCATTTACTGCAGGTGTTGTATGTTGTCCTATCGATTGGATAGAATATACTAAAGCCATGTTACTTGAATATGGAATTACTTCAAATTCAATTACTGTAATTTCAGGTGGTAAAAATCGCAATTGTTCTGTAAAAAATGGTTGTAGATTTTTAAGCGAAAACTACAATATTACAGATGATGA
>JAFSBS010000359.1 GCA_017437165.1 Clostridia bacterium | reverse complement strand
GCTTTAAAAATTGCCGATGAAATAGATAAAGAAAATTCCGAACGCCAACAAATTGAAAAGAAAATTTTTGAACATGCAATTTTAAAAATTGAAGAGAATAATTATAAATATGACCGCGTAATTGTGGTTGACGGTGAGGGTTGGCACCACGGCGTTGTAGGTATAGTTGCATCGCGTTTGTGTGAACGATACGGAGTACCTTGTATCGTAATTTCAAGTGACGGTGAATTTGCGCATGGTTCGGGCAGAAGTTTTGACGGTTTTTCGCTTTATGATGCAATATTCCACTGCAAAGATTTGCTTACAAAATTCGGCGGTCATTCACTGGCTGCAGGTATTAGTATAAAGACAGAGGATATTAATCAGTTTAGAGAATTAATTAACGATTATGCTCAAAGTATAGAATATCAACCGCCGGTTTTAAAACTTGATTGCAGATTAAATCCTTCGGCGTTAACCCTTGATTTATCTGAATCTTTAAAACAGTTAGAGCCTTTCGGTTACGGTAACCCTGTGCCAATCTTTGGTGTTTTCGGTGTTACTTTAAACCGAATTACGCCTATTGGTAATAATAAGCACTTAAAACTTTTATTTACAAAAGGCGAAAATACTTTCCAAGCATTTTTATTCGGCGCCCGTGAAGAAAACTTTTGCTTTAATTTAGGTGATGTGCTTGACCTTGCGGTTACGGTTGAAACCAATGTTTACAACGGTAATTATTCTGTAAGTGTTCAAATAAAGTCACTCAGAATGAGTGGTACTGACGACCAAAAACTCTTTTTTGATATTTCTAATTACAATAATTTTATGACAAATAAAGAGTATAATGCTAAAGCACTTACACCCACAAGGGAAGAAGTGGGGGAAGTTTATAAAACTATCATACAAAGAACGATTTTGAGTGAACGCATTAAATATTTATTTATAAACTCTTTGGGTTATGCAAAAACTTTAATTAGCATTACTACCTTGGAAGAACTCGGTTTAATTGAGTTTAAAAACGGCAAATACTACGCAAATTCAAATGCACAGAAAACAAATCTTTTAAATTCTAAAACATACAATTTTTTGACAAAGGAGTGTGAAAAATGAACGCAGAGCAGTTGAGTAATTTTAACGATTTAAAACAGCATATGGAAAATTTCGGAGCAAATTATGATTATGACCTTGTAAAAAAGGCATTTGAACTTTGCGTTAACGCACACCAAGGTCAGAAAAGAATTTCGCATGAAGACTATTATTACCACCCTTACAATGTTGCTAAAATTGTTGTGTCATTAGGTATGGATACACAGTCAGTTGTGGCTTCACTCTTGCACGATGTTGTTGAAGATACCGATATTACAGTTGAAGAAATCAGTCAGCAGTTTGGTAAAGAAGTAGCCCTTCTTGTTGACGGTGTTACCAAAATCGGCAGACTTAATTTTTCTACCAAAGAACAGCAACAAGCCGAAAGCCTTAGAAAAATGCTTATTGCAATGGGGCAGGATATTAGGGTTATTATCATAAAACTTGCTGACCGACTTCATAATATGCGCACTATTGACGCTATGACTCCGCAAAAACAACGCGATAAGTCGGTTGAAACACTTGAAGTTTATGCTCCTATTGCTCACAGACTCGGTATCAGACCTGTTAAAGAAGAACTTGAAGACTTGGCGATTAAGCACTTAGACCCTGTAGCTTATCACGATATTGAAGAATTATTAACCCACAGAAAGCAACACCGTGAACAGATTTTAAGCGAAATTAAAAGCCGAATTGAAGAAAGACTCCGTGAAAGTATGCCGGGTGTTACGCTTTCTTTCCAAGGACG
>JAFSBS010000358.1 GCA_017437165.1 Clostridia bacterium | reverse complement strand
TTTCAAAGGGGTTTAACGTGCTTACAGGTGAAACCGGTGCGGGTAAATCAATTATTCTCGATTCAATTAACGCTGTACTTGGCTTTCGTACATCCCGCGAACTTATAAGAACGGGTGAAACAGAAGCAGAGGTTACGGCGCTGTTTTCTGTTGTTGGTAAAAAGACAACTGAAAAGTTAAATGAATTAGGGTTACCCCAAAATGATGATAATTCTCTTTTAATAACAAGAACTATAACTCAAGATAAAAATGTCTGTAGAGTAAACAACTCTTTAACCTCAGTTTCGGCATTGAGAGAAATTGGTAACACACTCATAAATATTCACGGTCAGCAAGATAATCGTGAACTTTTAGATAACGAAACACATATAGGGTATTTGGATGCAGTTGCAGAAAATACCTCTCTATTAACTGAATATAATTCTGCTTATTCTGAATTTTGTGAAATCTCATCTAAAATTAAGTCGCTTATGACAGATGAAGCTGAAAAGGCTCGTCAGATTGATATTTTATCATTTCAAATTGACGAACTGAAAAAAGCAGAAATAACAGTAGGCGAGTGGGAAGAACTTAAACTAAAACGAGCCGAAATACTGAATATCGAAAAAATTAGCGAAGGCTTTAGAAATGCTAATGATGCTCTTTCGGGTGGGGATGGTTTTACAGGTGCAGTCGAGCTTGTTCTTGGTGCGCAAAAAGCGCTTTCTGCAGTAGCAAATTTTTCAAAAGATGCGGAAAATTTGTCAACGAAATTAAATGATATTTATTATGAATTAAATGATATAGCTGATACTTTGCGCTTTAGTGATGGTGGATGTGATTATTCAAGAAATGATCTTGAGGTTATTGAAGAAAGGTTAGATTTACTTTACAGATTGAGTAAAAAATATGGTTTAACCGAGGAAGAAATGCTTGAATTTTTAAGTAAAGCAGAAGAAAAATTAAATTCACTTACTTCATCAGAAGAAAGTTTGGAAGTCCTGAAAGAACAACGAAATGTTATTCTAAAAAAAGCAAGAGGTTTAGCGGAAAAACTTTCAGAAAACAGAAAAGAAACTGCAAAAAAATTCCAGCTAGATGTAATGGAAGAATTACGTTTTTTAGATATGCCGAGTGTAGAGTTTAATGTGCAGTTTACAGAAGTTGAACTTTGCGAGAATGGTATAGATTCAGTAGAATTTTTAATAAGTGCCAATGTCGGTGAACCACCAAAACCAATAGTAAAAATAGCAAGTGGTGGCGAACTTTCAAGAATTATGTTAGCACTTAAAAATGTGCTTTCAGACAAAGATAAGATTGGTACAATGATATTTGATGAGGTTGACACCGGCGTAAGCGGTCGAGCCGCTACAAAAGTAGCACAGAAATTAAAACAAGTGTCAACCGGAAGACAAGTAATTTGTGTTACACATTTAGCACAATTAGCAGTACTCGCTGATAATCACTATTTAATTGAGAAATCTGCAATAAACGGTAAAACATATACAAGTGTTTCACCGCTTGATTTTGAAGGCAGAAAGTACGAAATTGCACGAATTACAGGCGGTGGCGAAATCACCGAAACGCAACTAAAAAATGCTGAAGAAATGCTCACTTTAAAATAAAGTTTGTAAGGATTGGTTTTTATGAA
>JAFSBS010000357.1 GCA_017437165.1 Clostridia bacterium | reverse complement strand
GGAATATATACAGATTCAGATGTTATCTGTGCTAATGGCGATAAAGTTCACAGTATTTGCATTGGATATGAAATGAGTATTGTTGGCGGTGAGTTAATTTGTGATGAAAATGAAACATTAGAACTTAAATACTTTTCATTAGATGATATGCCGGAGTTGTTTTGTAAACAGCACGAAGAACTTTTGAGAGATATAAAAAGGGTGAGAAATTAAAATGATAGGCAAAAAAGTTAAAGTTATGATTGACAGACCACTGGGAACATATCACCCAAAACATAAAGATATATTTTATTCTGTAAATTATGGTTATATCGAAGGTATTATTGCACCTGATGGTGAAGAACAGGATGCGTATGTTCTCGGAGTTAATGAACCGATAAGCGAATTCACAGGCAAAATAATTGCTACAATTAAAAGACTTGATGATGTTGAAGAAAAATGGGTTGTCGCTCCAGAAAATATGACATTTACAAAAGAAGAAATAATGAAACAAGTTGAGTTTCAGGAAAAATATTTTAAAACAGAGATTTGTATTGAATAAACTACTGAGGTTGAATTATGAAAAAATTAGTTGACCAATGGAATAAAGCAGCAGAGAAATACACAAAAGACCAAGAACAGTCAGATTTTGTTGAAAGTAACAAGCAGATTGTAAAAGCACGTTTTAAGGATATGACAGGACAAAAAGTTTTAGATTTGGGTTGTGGTTATGGCTATTACACAGATTATTTTCAAAATATCGGAGCTGAAGTAATAGGTGTTGACGGTTCTGAAAATATGATTGATATTGCTCGTTCACATTATGAAGATTGTAACTTTGCTGTATGTGATATTACAAAAAATTTTCCTTATGCAAATGAAAGTTTTGATTTAATCTTTTGCAATCAGGTTTTAATGGATGTTGAGAATATCGAAAAAGTATTTTCAGAATGTTATAGAGTATTAAAACCAAATGGTATTTTTTACTACTCTATAGTACACCCGGCATTTTATGATAGCGAATGGGTTAAGGATGAAAAAGGATTTTGTTATGGTAAAACAATCAAATCATACATTGAACCTTATTCTTTTACAAATGAGTTCTGGGGTGAGACGGAACATTTTCACCGTTCTTTGTCGTATTATTTGAATGTTGGTGCGGAACGAGGTTTTGTTTTAAAACATATTGAAGAACCTGCATCCTATGATGGGACAACTAAAAACAAAGATATACCATTATTCTTTTTTGCTGAATATCAAAAACAATAGTAATTAAGTTTGGTATGTAATAAAGGAGAAAAACTATGAGTTATTTAAGCGAGCTTCGTAAAATTGTAGGACACAGACCATTACTTTCTGCCGGTGCTACTGTCCTTGTAATAAAAGATGGTAAAATTCTTTTAAATCTTCGTTCTGATACAGAAACCTGGGGTATCCCCGGTGGTGGCTTAGAGCTTGGTGAATGTTTAGAAGAAACTGCGTTTCGTGAATTAAAAGAAGAAACAGGTCTTACTGCTGAAAAGATGACACTTGTTACTGTGTTGTCTGGTAAAGATTTTTATTTTGTTTACCCTAATGGTGATATGTTATATTCAGTTGTTTCTTTATATCTTGCTGAAAATGTCAGCGGAGATTTAAAAATTACAGATGGCGAAAGTCTTAAACTTCAATTTTTTGATTTTGATAATTTACCATATCTCGAAAGCAGAGCAAAAACAATGATTGAGTGGATAAAAGAAAACAGGAAAGATTTAATAAGATAGATACATCTTCTATAAAAAAGTAAAGGGCAGATTTTCTCTGCCCTTTAGTTTTTATTTTATTCCATCTTTTAAATCTTTAAAGAAATTATCTGCGTAATACGGTCTGACAAATTCAAGTAATGTCTTCGAATGTATCATAACTCCACCCCTTTGTGTGATGTTCACATAGCTGGTCTCAAAATAAATTGTAGGCGTTGCCTACATGAATTGTAAATATGGTTTGCTACGCATGATTTGATTACATAATATGCCGATAGGCAAATCATGCATCGTAAGATGCAATTTATGAACTTCAGTTCAAATCACGGAACAAATCATTGTCCGAACTTCACTTGCCGAAGGCAAACTTAGCTTTTAAATTACCCCATAAAAATGAATTATATTCATATCTTCACTCATCTCGAGTCCGTGGCTGCCGCATTCACCGTCTATTTCGTGGCAACCGTGGTCGGGTGCAAAACCTATTAAAGTGTTATGACTTTTCCAGTTTTCTTTAACTGCTTTTGCTAAAATGTTAAAAGCATTCACATTATGCTTCAATGCGTTTATTGAGTTTTCGTGTTCAGGTCCGAATTTATGCATTGTACCATCATAATTTCCGTTATAGACTGCAATAAAATCGTATTTATCTTCTTTTATAAGCTCTATTGCTTTTTCATTTGCTTCGTCCGGTGTTTCTACTATAAAATAGTCCATATTTCTCTCTAAAAATATTTTTGACATACTGTCGTTACCTGTTGATACAATACAAGGCTTTTTACCCGCACGGATTAACGCATCAAATACTGAATCGGTTTTAATCACCGGTTTTTCATATTTCTGAATTCCGTGTACTGTCGGTTCTGCTCCTGTGTACATTGTACCAAAGCAAACAGGTGTTACAGAAGGCATTACCGTTTTTAAAGGTAATGTAAGCTGTGTATTTAACATTACATCAGAAAAAAGTCCTGTATATTTTTCAAAAATCCAGAGTGCAACTGCATCAGGGTTATACATTAAAACTCTGTCAATTTTTTTATTTTCTGTAAATTTATCAAGCACATCAATAGACTTTTTACTTTCTTTTGGTGACTCTACACCTAAAGCATTACAAAGTGAAGAAGCAAGTCCTGTTAATTTTAAATCACAATAAATATCCTGCATAAGAACAACTCCAGATAATTTTTTAAATATTATATCATAAAAAGAAAAATAATTAAACAAAAATATTGCACTTTACTTACTATTTTGGTAGAATTATACTGTATAATTATGCAACTAATTTTTATTACAAGGAGTTTAGTATGAAGAATCCTATAATTCTTTCACCAAGACTTACAAAAATTTCAAGTCATTATAAAAGATATGACATTGAAGTTCCGAAAAGTCTTCACGAAAAAACACCTAAAAAACCTAATTTAGAAAACTTCCCTTATCCGTTACCACAAAGAAAGTCAGAGTACACCTGTTTCTGTCAGGGTGAAGACGGTATTATGTGGTATGGTTCAAATGGCGGTGTAACCCGTTATGATGAAAATGCCGACAGAAAAGATGATATTGTTATGCATTTCAGCGCAAGACGTGATTTACTCGATAACAAAGTCCTTGCACTTGAGAGCGACGGTAAATATGGCGTATGGGTACTTACTGAAAAAGGTGCTACTCATATTAAAATGGTAAAAATGAGTATGGAAGAAAAAGCAAAGCTTCTTACAGAAGAAACTCATAAATATGTTGACCGCCGTGGTATGACAAGTCAGAAAAAATTAGCGGAGCCGGGTAATGTGAAATCTGCAGTTAATTATGGCCATTCTGATAACGATGGTTCTTTCACAGTAGGTTTTTCTATTGGTGAACTTTTCCGTTACGCTACTCTTAAAAAAGAATTAGGAGCATACGCAGAAGAAACATTAAAAGCACGTGAATCTGCAACCCGTGCCTGCGAAGCATGTCTTCTCTTAATGTATATTGCAGGTCGTGGTAACGGTTTTGTTGCACGTTCATATTTAACTACTGCAGAACCTGTTCCGGATGATGGTTTATTCTATAAAAAGAATGGTGAAACTGCCGTTTGCATTTCTACAACTGATTCACAGAATAAAAAATTAGTTGGTAAAGAAATCAAGGCAGATGCACCTATTCCTGAAAGACTTAAAAAGCTTTACGCAAGTGAAGGTTTTTCTGATACTGATATTATTTATAAAGGTGACACAAGTAGTGACGAAATAACTCACCATTATATTCATCTTTTAGTTGCTCACGAAATTTTAGGTCGTGAGGACCCTGAACTTGACGCAATTATAAAGGAAGCCGCAGTAAACACAATGAACCATATCATTGATGGTGGTTACGCAATTATTGAAATTGACGGCAACCCTACAACCTGGGCAAAGTGGAATCTTGATTATTTCAATAGTTATATGGGTTGGGCAGATGCTTGTCTTAATGGTGCTGAACTTTTAATGTACCTTAAAGTTACAATGAGACTTACAGGCGAAAAAGGCAAGTGGGAAGAAGAATATAATAAACTCCTTTATAAAGATGGTTACAAAGAGTTAGTAACAAAGCATTTTGACAGATTCCATCAAGTTGCTTTAGCGGGTGGAATTGATGACCGTGAAGAAATTATGTACGGCGACCATATGTTAGCGGTACTTTCTTTCTGGGGACTTACCACTCTTGAAGAAGACCCTGAATTAAAAGAAATTTACCGCGAAGGTTTCAGAAGTTGGAGATATTCTCTTATGCCTGAATTTAACCCCGGTTACGACTTCCTTTATTTCCTTTCAGATCCTGACAACGCAAAACCTGATGAGGAAAGAATCAAAACATGGTTCTACCGTTTTGGTGCAACACGAGTTGCAAGTGGTGTTTTTTTAACCTCAAGAATTGACTACCCACAAAAATTATTTATGGGTGACTACAAAGAAACTTCTTCACTTGTTCCTAATGATGAACGTTTCATTGCAAAATATGACCGTAACCCATTAGAATTCAAAAACGAAGATAGTGGTGGAGCAGGTGTTCTTGAGGGTTGTTACCCCTATACCTTTGCTTACTGGATAGGCAGATATTTCGGATTTATTGCGGAGGAAAAGTAATATGGATAAAACAGTAAGACTTATTGGTAATGCACATCTTGACCCAATCTGGCTCTGGCGTTGGCAAGAGGGTTGTGGTGAAGTTTTACAGACATTCAGAAGTGCATTAGACAGATTAAATGAATATAACGATTTTGTTTTCACCTGTTCTTCAGCTGCTTACTACAAATGGGTAGAAGATATTGACCCGAAAATGTTTGAAGAAATAAAAACAATGGTGAAAAAAGGCAGATGGGTAATAGTTAATGGTTGGTGGGTACAACCTGACTGTAATATGCCAAGTGGTGAAAGTTTTGCCCGTCAGGCTCTTTACAGTCAACTTTATTACAACGAAAAATTCGGTAAAATCTGCAAAACGGGTTACAATGTTGACTCATTCGGTCATAGTGCATTTTTACCTCAATTCCTTAAAAAATCAGGTATGACAGGTTATGTTATGCACCGCCCGGGCACTCACGAAAATAAAGAAATTCCTGAAAATCTTTTCTGGTGGGATAGCGCTGACGGTTCAAGAATTATGACCTACAGAATTCCTGATGGTTATGGTGCGCACGGCAAAAATGCTCTTGACAGTAAAATGGAAGATATGGAAAAAAGAGCAAACGAAACAGGTCACGGAATGATGCTCTTTTATGGTGTAGGTAACCACGGTGGCGGTCCTACAAAAGGTGATATTGAATATTTAAAAGCGAACTTAAAACGCGAAGGATATAACGACCTCGAATTCAGTTCACCTGATGATTTCTTTGAAGAATTGATGACTCAACCTCTTGATTTACCAAATTGGGGTGATGAATTACAGCATCACGCAAGCGGTTGTTATAGTGCTACTTCACTTGTTAAAGAGTTGAACAGAAAATCTGAAAATCTTTTGGCTGCTGCTGAAAAGTGGGACACGATTTCTTCGATTGTTGTTGATTCAAAAGCAGAAACAAAAGAATTCAGAGATGCCTGGAGAGAAGTTTGCTTTAACCAGTTCCACGATATTTTATGTGGTTGCTCAATAAGAGAAGCATACGAAGATGTTAAAGCAAGTGAGGGCTATGCACAGAATATAGCTTCGAAATCTTATAACAACGCAGTTTTAAGAATTGCAAGAAAAATTGACACCTGGATTGATGGTGTTGACAAAGCAGTTTTATTGGAAAATACAAGCAATCAACAGGCTTTAGACAATGATTTCCCTCGCCCTGTTATTGTTTTTAACCCACATTCTTATGACATTGAAATTCCTGTAAGAGTTCATCATCCGTCAAAAAAAGTAAAAGACACTGATGGTAACGAAGTTTTATTCCAGAATGTAAGAGCATCACGCTCTAATGATAATCATTTAGACACATTGTTTATGGCAAAAGTAAAATCATTAGGCTATGCAACATACTGGTTAGAAAGAGACAGCGAAGCAAAAGCAGAAAAAGAAATTTCTGTAGAACAGAATTTCTTTATGGAAAACGAATATATTATGGTTGTTTTCGATAAAGAAACAGGTTACATTAAAAATCTTGTTTCTAAAGAAACCGGTGTTGAATTCGCAAGTGATAACTTCGTTGCAATTCCAACTGTTATAAACGATTCTGAAACAGATACCTGGGCACACAACGTGTTTAAATTCCACGATGTAAAAGGCTTTATGGAATTAGAGTCTATAAAAAGAATTGAAGATGGTGCTTTGCGTAGCGTAATCCGTACTGTTCACAAATTCAATGACTCTTACTTAACACAGGATTTTATTCTCGCAAAGGGTCAGAAAACTTTAAGAGTAGATTGTAAAGCAATGTGGCAGGAAAAATTTTCTATTCTTAAAATGTCTTTTGCAGTTGGTGGCGAAGAAGAAATTTCTACTTACGAAGTTCCCGGTGGATTTATTAAAAGACCTTGCAACGGTGAAGAAGAACCTGCACTTAACTGGGCAGATTTAACCGTTACTAAAAATGACAAACGAGCTGGTATTTCTATTATAAGTGACTCAAAATACAGTTACGATTGTCCGGGTACTGAATTAAGACTTACAGCATTAAGAAATGTTATTTTTGCAGACCATTATTCAGACCGTCCTGAAGCAAATTTTGACTTTACCGATGAAGGTTTAAACAGATTTTCTTACGGAATTTATCTTCATAGCGGTGAGGCTACTGAGAGCGATGTTATGAAAGAAGCTCATATTTTCAATAACAACGTTGTAGCAGTACCTGAAAGTTACCACAAGGGCGAACTTGATGCAGTTGATTCATTTATGTACACAGATTGTGATAACGTGGAAATTACTGCACTCAAACGTTGTGAAGATGGTAGCGGTGATTTAATAATCCGTCTTTACGAAACAAAAGGTATTGACTCTACAAGAGGAATGCTTATGTCTAAACTCTTTGATAATGGTTTCTGGTTTGACATTACAAAACATGAAGTTAAAACTTTCCGTGTGCGCAGAGATTTGACAGTATTAGAAACAAACTTCCTTGAGGGAATAGTATAATAAAAAATGGTGGTCAGAAGACCACCGTTTTTTGTTATAATTAAAAATTAAAAATGAAGAATTAAGAATTTCGGGACCTGCGGTCAACAATTAAAATAGTTGTCAGTCGTTGGTCGTTAGTTGTCAGGGAACAGTAAAAGAAACTCCATTCTTTTATTTAAGATAAACCTTAAATGAAAGAATGGAGCCTTTTTTATTCATATTAGATTATAATCAAGGCGAAGCCTTCCGAAATTTTCAATTTTCAATTTTCAATTCTCAATTCTTTTAATTATCCAATCCCTTGTCGCATAACTCATTATTTGTTTTTCAAATTAACTAAATTGTTCACATTTACGCAACAATTCACCCTTGTATTGTCGGTTATTTTCTGCTATAATTTCTATGTGTGTGACTTTATGTGAGACTGTTGAAAATCTCTTTTAAATCAACGCTCCAAGTGAGTATTTACTCATTTTGTAAGTCCACCGGATTGGAGAAAAACTATGGGCATAATCCACTATGAAACAAGGCATGTTAATAACTTCAAAGAAGTCCTTGAATCAAGTGCTCGTCTCTTCCCTGCTCGTCCTGCTTTCAAAATTCGTGAAAAAGACGGCAGTATTTCCGAGATGAAATATCCAAAGCTTTTACAAGTAGTAAATGCGGTTGGTACAGCACTTTGTTCTTTAGGACTCAAAGCAAAAAATATAGCAGTTATGGGTAAAAACTCTCATAAATGGTGTATTGCTTACTTCGGTATTACAAATGGTACCGGTGTTGTGGTTCCTGTTGACAAAGAACTCATGGCAGAAGATGTTTTAAATATCTTAACTGTTTCTGATTCTAAAGCTATGTTCGTAGATGACAAATCTTACGAAAAACTTCAGGAAATCAAAGATCGTCTTCCACAAGATTTTACTTTCATTGGCCTTGATGAAATTGAGGGTCTTCAGAATATTGACGACCTCGTAAAACTTGGTGAAGAACTTTTAGAGAAAGGAGACAGAACTTTCCTTGATGCAGAAGTTGACAGTGATGGTTTAGGCTCATTGCTATTTACTTCCGGTACAACGGGAATGGCAAAGGGCGTAATGCTTTCACAAAGAAATATTGTTGAAGACATTATGGCTGTTAAAAAGGTTGTTAAAATTACACCTGATGACACAATTCTTTCTGTTCTTCCGCTTCACCACACTTACGAAAGTTCACTCTGCTTTGTACAGTTAATGTACACAGGCGGTTGTTACTGTTTCTG
Source organism: Clostridia bacterium (assembly GCA_017437165.1). Lineage (GTDB taxonomy): Bacteria > Bacillota > Clostridia > Oscillospirales > Acutalibacteraceae > DTU089. Next base: position 331 of record JAFSBS010000357.1, on the reverse strand, counting down.
CGAAGGTCTTCGTTATATCACCCGTGATATGCAGGACTATCAACCTACAATTTTCGTTACTGTTCCTTTAATGCTTGAAAAAATGCACGCAAAAATTCTTAAAAAGGTTCACGAGAAAAAGGTTGGTAAATTTGCACTTACTTTAGGTAAAATGGTTCAGGACGGTTTCGTTTCTAACCTTATGGAAAAAATCTTAGCTGAAGTAAAAAAGACATTCGGGGGTAAATTAAGACTTATTATTGTAGGTGCTGCGGCACTCAATCCTGAAGTTGCAAAAGACTTTAAAACATTTGGTATTCCTACATATATCGGCTATGGTCTTACAGAGTGT
>JAFSBS010000356.1 GCA_017437165.1 Clostridia bacterium | reverse complement strand
TGATTTACAAAATAAACTTACTGCAAGAGTAATTGATAATTTTTTCAATAATTATGAAAATAAAGATTTTTTAAATGAGTATAAGAAAAGAAATATTGTTTTAGGTAATAATATTTTAGTGTTAAAGAATAAAGAACAAATTAATGCAAAAGCAATTGAAATTGACGATAAATGCAGATTAAAGGTGGAATATTCGGACGGTAATCAAGAATATTTATCTACCGGTGAAATAAGTATAAAATTAAAAGAACTATGATTACTCATAGTTCTTTTTTAATTAGTGATGATGGTGGTGATGATGGTGTGCATGAGAATGGTGTTGTTCTACTTTACATTCTTTATCAGCACAGTTTTCACTTTCGGTTTCAAGTTCAAGTGTAGAGTGAGAAATTCCGTGTTCTTTTAACTCTTTTTTAACTATTTGTTTAATTTCTTGTGTCACACTGTTTGTTATAATATGCATTGTAGCATAGTTTGAATGACCGTCAATACTCCAGATATGAATGTGATGAACATCAATAACACCGTCAATTTCGAGTAAATGGTGTTTTATTTCTTCGGTTGAAATACCGCTTGGTATTTTTTCACAGAATATATCAATTACTTCTTTAAGGTTTTTAATTGTGTTAATTAAAATAAATATTGCTACTCCGATTGACATTAAGGGGTCTAAAATTTTAAAATCTGTAAAACGCATTATAACGGCGCCAATTAGTACAACCGCCCAACCAAGCACATCTTCAAGCATATGAAGATTAACAGCTTTTTGGTTAATAGAATCACCCTCACGGGTAAAATAAGCGGCAGTAAAATTAACTATAACGCCTACAACCGCAAAGATTATCATTCCGTTATAATTGATTTCAGTAGGGTTTATAATTTTTTTGGTAGCATTAATTATTATCGTAACAGAACCAAAAAGTAAAATCAGTGTAGTAATAACACCGCCTATTACGGAATATCGGGCATATCCGTAGGTATAAATATTGTCAGGCTGTTTTTTGCTTTTCTTTTCAAGAAAATAGGAAATTCCAATACTTGAAGCATCGCCGATGTCGTGTATAGCGTCAGAAATTATTGCAACACTTCCTGTGAATATACCGCCTACAAATTCAAAAACCGAAAAGAACAGATTTAAAATAAATGCAATTAAAATGTTGTTTTGAGTTTTCATAAAATCTCCATAAAAAATAGTATTAAAAACCGAAACAGGAATTTCTGTTTCGGTTAAATTTATATTACCTTACTTAAGAAGTCTTTAAGGCGAGGGCTTTTTGGGTTAGAGAACAATTCATCAGGTGTTCCTTCTTCCATAATTATACCTTCATCGATAAAGAAAACCCTGTCAGCAACTTCACGTGCAAATCCCATTTCGTGAGTTACTACCGCCATAGTCATTCCGTCTTGGGCAAGGGATTTCATAACTTCAAGCACTTCGCCAACCATTTCAGGGTCAAGTGCAGAAGTGGGTTCGTCGAATAACATTACTTCGGGTTGCATACAAAGCGCACGAACTATTGCAACACGCTGTTTCTGTCCACCTGATAATTGCGACGGATAAGCATTTGCTCTGTCAGCAAGAC
>JAFSBS010000355.1 GCA_017437165.1 Clostridia bacterium | reverse complement strand
TCACCACGGTTAAAATATATTCCATGACGAACCGCTGACTCAATAATTGCTTCACCTCGTGAAGCGTCCCATATAGATGGGTCCGCTACACCTATAATGTTTTTCTTTTTTAACCAACGGTGTTCTTTTTCAATTTTCGCAATTTCACTAAAGATTTTTTCGGGCGGCCACTTAACACCTTCGTTTGCACTTTTTGTACAACCATATAGTTCTAAGATTCTGTAAAGACGTCCGTCATAATCCACAGCCCACCAAGCACAAGAAAATGGTTTTGCATAACCAAAGTCAAAAGACCTGTAAATCTGCCAATCACAAGGGATTTCAAACGGTTCAATAATATGAGTATTTTTGCCATCATTATAATGTTCTTTTATATCTCTGAATTCTTCAAAAAACTGACCATCAAAAATGTCCCAATTACCAAAACGATGTGCCTGTTTTAATTTTTCAGGTAAAGATTCAAGCACTTTAACATATTCGGGATTTGAATTCATCAGGACAGTATTATCATCAATCGTTGCAGGTATAAATGCATAATCATTTTCATCTTCACCATCATAAAAATTACCCTTTACAAACAATCTTTTAAACCAGTTGTGACCTACACCACCGGGATTACCGGTAAAATACATTCTTGGTTTAAAATCAGTTCTCGTTGTTCTGTTACAAGTCATTAAAAACTGAATCTGACTCCATGTGAAATGTGTACATTCTTCAACACCGATAACATCATATTCCTGACCCTGATACTGAAAAATATCATTTTCAGTGTCACAATAACCAAGTCTTATTCTTGCACCATTAGGAAATATAAACGCTCTTTCATCTTTTTTATACCGTGCAATTCCGTTAAGTTGTGTAAGCATTGGTATTAAATGATTTTCTCTGAGTTCCGGCAGAGTTTTTCTTAAAAGTAATAACTTTAAATCAGGATAATTAAAAGCCAAAAGAATAAATTTAGTTCGTAATGCCCACGATTTACCTCCGCCACGGGCTCCACCATATCCAATAAATCTTTTTTGATTCTGAAAAAATAATTTCTGCTTTTCATTAGGTTCAGAAATAACTAATTTTCTCATTTATTCCATTCTCCAATTGATTTTTCTACCACTATTGCAATGCCATCACCTGAAGATGCACCGTCCTGCTCTCCGAGTAAATCAAAAAGTTCTCTCAATGCACTTACACTTTCTTTTAAAAATTTTGCATCAACCTCAGGGGAACCATTTTCAGAAAAATTCTTTCGTGCTTTTTTTACAATATCATCAATCAAAGCACTCATATTGACAACTGCTGATGAAACCTTTTTTATACCTACATCTATACTATTCTTTTTCAAGTGCGCAACCCCTTATCATAAAGAATTGCTACTGCCCTGTAATGTGCGCAACGTCTTCCACCAAAAACACTGCAAACTGTTGTCTCATATTCACGTTTTTTAATATTATTATTAAAATTATGAGTACATACAGTCCCGTTTAAAACACCCTCACATTTAATAAAGTTTTTACCTTCTTCTAAATAAAAAGGACACTCTATTGTTCCTTCAATTGATTTTGACATAAATCCACCAACCTTAAAATGTACTATTTATGGTATTGACAACGAACTGATTATATTATATAGTATAGTCACAATCAGTTCGGTGTTCTGTACCATTGATTGCATTATAGTACAGAACTCTGTACTTTTCAACCCATTTTAGAACTTTTGTTCGGTTTTGTTCTAAATTTGGTGGATACTAACAAATACTTTGGGGGTATTTTTGTGACAATTTATGAAAAAATACAATATCTTTGTGATGAAAATGGAATAAAACTTGCAACACTTTGTAAAGAAGCAAAAATTTCAAAAAGCACACTCTCAGAATTAAAGACGGGCAGAACCAAGTCTCCCTCCACTCAGACTTTAAGTAAAATTGCAAATTATTTTTCTGTGTCTTTAGATTATTTTGATAATGATAGTGTTGA
>JAFSBS010000354.1 GCA_017437165.1 Clostridia bacterium | reverse complement strand
TACACAGGAACAAATTTCCTGGATACAAATGTAAAGTTCGGTACAATTTACAGTTACACAGTACGTGCGGTGAATGGCGATGTGCGAAGTGGCTATAAGGCTGCGACGGGTGTAAGAGTCAATATAACACCGACTGTAAAGGTAGCAAATGTAAGTAACGGAGTAAAGGTAAACTGGTCAAGCGTAGAAAATGCTACAGGATACACAGTTTATAGTGCAAGCTACAACGCAAAAACTAAAAAATGGTCTGGCTGGACAAATCGCGGTACAGTAAAGTCGGGTATAACAAGCTGGACAGATAAAAAAGCCCAAAGTGGTACTTACTACAAGTACACAGTAAGAGCTTGTTATGGTAGCTTTAGAAGTTCTTATAAAGCAAGTGATAAAATCTGGTTCCTTGCTCAACCGACTGTAACGGTAAAGAAAACTTCAAATGGCATAAATGTGGGGTGGACACAATGTACAGGTGAAAAGGGTTACACAGTTTACCGTGCAGAGTACAATCCGACTACTAAAAAATGGTCGGGTTGGAAAAATATGGGGACTGTCGGTAAAGATAAAACAACCTGGACCGATAAATCTGCAAAGAAAGGTGTGATATATAAATATACAGTACGTGCAGTAAACGGCGAATATAAGAGTAGCTATAAAGCAAGTAGCAATATTAAAAGATGACTTTTGACAAATACAGAATGCTGCATAATGCACAATGCACAATTTAGGTGGTCAGTGAGTGGTCAGTAATATAATAAAAATCATCCTTTCATTTAAAGTTTGTAAACTAAAAATGATAGGATGATTTCCTTTTTATTCATAAATAATTATAATCAAGTCCGCAGGACTTCTTTAACTCATCACTTAGCACTTAAAAAGGCTCAGCTTTCCGAAAAATTTGATTAAAAATAAAAAAACAACCACCCTATTGGGTGGTTGCTTTTATTAGTGTCGGCATCGCCCTATCTTCCCAAGCGGCTTCCCACTAAGTATTTTCGGCACTGTTGAGCTTAACTACCGTGTTCGGAATGGGAACGGGTGGACCCTCAACGCCATCAACACCGACTACAGAGAACTTGATATCCTCTGAAACAGTGACTGTATTATAGCACAATGAAAATAAAAGTCAACCCCTTTTTTATAAAAAAGTTTAAAAATTTTTTTATTTCATTAAAAAATGTGAAATTGTTTAAAAAAATAAATACTTTTTTAAAAAAAGATGTTGATTATTTACAAAAAATATTGCATAATAGTATTCGTGGTAAATTCTATTTATTGGAGAGATAGAAATGGAAAAGAAATATGCTATTGCTTATGATATAGGCACAACGGGTGTAAAAACCTGTATTTTTGAATTAGCGGAAAATTTGAAGTTGGTTGCGGCTGCTTCTGAAGGTTATAAACTTTATGTTTTTCCTGATGGTGGTGCAGAGCAGGACCCGAACGAATGGTGGGCTGCATTATGTAACACCACTAAAAAAGTTCTCGAAAAAAGTGGGTTGGGTATTGAAAATATAGTCGGTATTTCTTTCTGTTCCCAGATGCAGGGTGTAGTTCTTGTAGATAAAGATGCTTTACCTGTAAGACGTGCTATGAGTTATATGGACCAGATAGCGCGTGAAGAATTAAAAGAGGGTATTGCACACGGTTTCAAAATTGCAGGTGCAAATGTGCCGAAACTTTTAGTTTCACTTAAAATTACAGGTGCGGTTGCGGCATCTGTAAAAGACCCTGTATGGAAATATAAATGGGTAGAAAAGCATGAACCTGAAAACTTTAAAAGAGTACATAAATGGTTGGATGTTAAAGAATATTTTATTGCACGTATGACAGGCGAGTTCTGTATGACCCATGACTCTGCTTTTGCTACTGAACTTTATGATATCAAGAAAAAAGAATTCAGTAAAACAATGTGCAAAATGTTAAAAGTAAATTATGACCATTTGCCTGAAATTAAAGCATCAAGTGAAAAAATCGGTAATTTAACCAAAAAAGCGGCAGAAGAATTAGGTCTTAAAGAAGGTACTGCTGTATTTGGTGGTGGCGGTGACGCATCACTTATAGGTGTTGGCGCGGGTGCTGTTTCAATTGGTGATACTCACGTTTATAGTGGTACATCCGGTTGGGTTTCGACAGTTGTTCCAAAGAGCATTGTTGATGCATCTGCTATGATTGCGGCGGTTGTCGGCGCAGAAGAGGGTAAATATAATTACTTTGCAGAACTTGAAACTGCAGGTAAATGTCTTGAGTGGGTTAAAGATCATTTGGCACTTGATGAAATAGATATTTACTTAGAAAAGAAAAATATTACAGATGGTTATGAGAAAAGATATACAAGTCTTTATGACTATATGACAGAGGTTGTAAGTGAAATTCCTGCGGGTTCAAATGGTGTTATTTTTACACCTTGGCTTCACGGTAACCGTTGCCCGTTTGAAGATCCTAACTCACGTGGTATGTTTTTCAATTTGAGCCTTGAAACAGGAAAACGCGAAATGATTCGTGCTGTTTTAGAGGGTGTTTGTTACCATTTAAGATGGTTTATTGAAACTGAAGAAAAGAAAGTTAAAACTTCAGATAAAATTCGTTTTGTCGGTGGTGGCGCACTTTCAGATTTAACTTGTCAGATTTTGGCTGACTGTACAGGTAAAGTGGTGGAGACGGTTGATGAACCACAGAATGCAGGTGCTATGGGTGCAACAGTTCTTGTTGCAGTTGGTCTTGGAATTTGCAGTTCTATTGAAGATGCGAAGAAAATGATTCCTGTAACAAAAACATTTACCCCCGATATGGGAAAGAAAAAGATTTATGACAAGTATTATGAAGTTTATAAAAATTTGTATTCTTCAAACAAAAAGAATTTTGCACTTCTCAATTCATAAGGTG
>JAFSBS010000353.1 GCA_017437165.1 Clostridia bacterium | reverse complement strand
TTGATGAAGAAGAAGTTGAAAGAGAACTTATTAAAAGAAGACGTAAAAAAGCTGCTGAATTTGTAGTAAGTACCGAACCCGAACAAGATATAACAGATGATGATAACGGTATAAAATTCGGTCTTGACGAATACAGAAATGTAAACGATAAGTTCAAAGTTGAATTCAATTTAAAAAAGCAAGAAAAAAGAGCAACTATAAATACATTTGTGTGCTTTATTTGTTTTGTTTTACTCGTTGTACTTTCATTAGTAGCAAGTGCAATTTATGTTCCTAATTCACTTGTTCACAAAAATGAATTACCGGTAATTCTCTTGAATTTTATTGTGACACTTGTTGCGTGTGTCATAAGTAAAGACCTTATCATTGATGGTCTCAAATCTTTTAATGGTTTGAAATTCAACAGAAATTCCGGTTGTGCAGTTGCACTTATTGCTGTTCTTTTGCAGAATTTTTCGTTCTTTTTTACTTTAATTCCATTTGAAAACAGACTTTCATTATATTCAGCAGTAGCAGTGTTACCACTTATGTTTAATAATTTAGCAAGTCTTTTGGAAGCAAGAAGATTAAGAAAAAACTTCAAAATTGTAACAGAAAATGAACTTTACTCTATTTCACCTATTGAAAGAAAAGAAACTGCTTTTGAAATCGGAAGAGGTCTTTTGCTTGATGAACCAATAATTTTAGCTTCACAAAAAACTAAATTCCCCGGTAGATTCCTGGAACTTTCAAAAAAGTATTATCCATCAGATGAACTTAATAAAAGAACTGTGCCGATTACTTTTTTTGTAGCGTTAATAGTAGGAGTAATAACAACTATTATTTCAAAAAATGCTTTTAACGGTATAAGTTCCTTTGCAGCGGTTTTAGCAATTTCTGCACCGTGCTTTATGTTTCTCTGTGATAATCTGGCAATAAACAAACTATCAGCAAAACTTAATAAAAAAGGTGGTGTAATCACCGGTTGGGAAGCAAACAGAATGTGTGCGGTTGCCAATGGTATTACAGTTGACTCCACCGATGTTTTTGATAAAGATGGTGGTAATGTTTTTGGTATAAAAACGTTCCATTCTATGAAAGCAGATGATGCAATTCTCTATGCCGGTGCATTAGTTGTAGCATCAGGTGGTCCGTTAGGTAATTTGTTCAAACGTATAGTAGTTGACAGAGTAGAGTTGTTTCCACCTGTTGATACTTTGGCTTACGAAGATAAATTAGGACTTTCTGCGTGGGTTCAGAACAGAAGGGTTCTTGTTGGTAGTTATGATTTATTAAGAAATCATAATGTCGAAATGCCTGACAGGGCTTTTGTTGAAAGATATGTACACGATGGAAGATATCCTGTATTTCTTGCAATCGAAGGCAAACTTGGTGCTATGTTTATAGTAAGTTATGATGTTAATCAGGAAAATGCAAAACTTCTCAGACGTATCGAAAGAGAAAGTATTTCACTTCTTTTAAGAAATGATGATGCAAATATAACTGATAATATGGTTGCTTTAAATCTTTCAATTCCTAATAGCGGAATTAAGGTTATAAGTGCTGTTTCAGGTGATATTTTAAATAGTTATGTTAATGAAAAACGCACCGCCGGAGACTCTGTTTTAATGCACAATGGTAAGAGTTCATCTTATTTACATGCTGTAGCAGCGGCACTTTCATTAGGTAAAATAAAGCGTTCATCATTAGTTTTTCAGACAGGTGCAATTGCAATCGGTGTTGCTTTAGCGGCAACTTTCTCATTTATTGCAGGTGGTGCTGAACTTTCAATTATACCACTTATTATTACTCAACTCGTATTTTCTGTAATCAGTGTTATAAACACTAAATCAAAAATACGTTAAAAACAGTAAAAACCCGTTACCTGATAGATAACGGGTGAGAGTTTAAAGGTCGTCGGCATCTTGTTCAGGAACTTCATAGTTTTCAGTAATCCCTGTATAAGAACCATTAACATCGCTTTTGATGTTTGTCTTTTCGCCTTTATATGCTTCAATTACTTGTTCATCTTTAGAAAGATTTTTCTTTTTGTTTTTACTCATTATTATCACCACTTTCTGTTTTGTGAATGAATTTCAACTTTTTATTTAATGCATTCACTCTTAAATATAGTTTTCCCGAAAATTCTAAAAGAATGCGAGGCGATTTTATGAAATATAAAGATATTATTTCAAAACTCACATTAGAGGAAAAAGCGGCTCTTTGTTCAGGTAAAGATTTCTGGCATCTTGTAGATGTAAGCAGGCTTTCTATTCCGTCTATTATGGTAACTGACGGACCACATGGTTTAAGAAAGCAAAATCAGGAAAAAACTGCAGCGGGTGATGTGTTAGGTAATAGTGCTCCTGCAACTTGCTTTCCTACAGCAAGTGCAACGGCATCTTCTTGGGATACAGATCTAATAACAAAAATGGGTGTCGCATTAGGTGAAGAGTGTCTTAAAGAGAACGTTTCTGTGCTTTTAGGACCGGGTGTAAATATGAAACGTTCCCCACTTTGTGGCAGAAACTTTGAATATTTTTCAGAAGACCCGTTTTTAGCGGGCAAAATGGCGGCAGCATTTATAAACGGTGTTCAGAGTAAAGGTGTAGGTACTTCATTAAAGCATTTTGCCGCAAACAATCAGGAATGCAGAAGAATGACAATAGACACCGTTGCAGACGAAAGAGCATTAAGAGAAATTTATTTAACCGCATTTGAGATTGCTGTTAAAGAAGCAAAACCATGGACAGTTATGAATGCTTATAACAAGTTGAATGGTACTTACTGTGCAGAAAACAAGTGGCTTCTTACAGATGTTTTAAGAAATGAATGGGGTTACGACGGCGTTGTTGTTACCGACTGGGGTGCAGAAAACGAAATTGTTGACGGCATTAAAGCGGGTAAAAATCTCGAAATGCCGGGTTCCGGTGGTTTAGGTCCACAGAAGATTATAAATGCGGTTGAGTCAGGCGAATTAGATATAAATATACTTGACAAAAATGTAGATACAATTTTATCACTTATTTTCAAAAGTGCGGAAAACTTACACTCAGATTATAATTGTGATATGAATGCACACCATCTTCTTGCAAGAAAAATTGCAAGTGAATCTGTAGTGTTACTGAAAAATGAAGATAGTATTCTTCCTCTTAATAAATCAAAGAAAATTGCATTTATTGGTGAAATGGCAAAAAATCCGAGATATCAGGGTGCGGGTAGTTCGCTTATAAATCCAACGCAGTTAGATTCCGCTTATCAGGAATTTCTTAAAAATGGTTACAAAGCAGCTTATGCCCGTGGCTATGACAAAACAACTGATGTGCCTAATGAAAAACTTATTTCACAGGCAGCAGAATTAGCGTCTAAAGCGGATGTAGCAGTTGTATTTATAGGTCTTACAGAGATTTATGAATCTGAAGGATTTGACAGAAAACATATTGATTTACCACCATCACACAATGAACTTGTAAAAGCAGTTTTAGAAAAGAATAAAAATGTGGTTGTTGTTCTTTCCGGTGGTTCTGCAGTTTCAATGCCTTGGCTTTATGATGTAAAAGCGGTTGTAAATGGACTTTTGTTGGGCCAGGCAGGTGGCGGAGCAATTTTCGATGTTTTATCCGGTAGAGTAAATCCCTCAGGTAAACTTTCAGAAACTTATCCGCTTAATTTGGATGATACACCATCACGATACAATTTCCCCGGAACTCTTCTTTCAGTTGAGTACAGAGAAAGCATATATATTGGTTACAGATATTATGATAAAACCGAAAAAGAAGTGTTGTTCCCATTTGGTTTCGGACTTTCTTATACTACTTTCCGATATTCAGATATCAGATTAAGTAGTAAAGAAATAAATGATAATGAGATTTTAACAGTTTCGTTCAAAGTAAAAAACACAGGTGCAGTTGATGGTGCAGAGGTATGTCAACTGTATGTTGCATCACCTGAAAGTAAGATTTTTAAAGCGCCTAAAGAGTTAAAAGGTTTTAAAAAAATATTCTTAAAATCAGGCGAAGAAAAAGAAGTGCAAATTGAACTTAACAAACGCTCATTTGCTTTTTATAATGTAAATATCAACGATTGGCACGTAGAAACCGGTGAATACAAAATTCTTGTTGGCACATCTTCACGCGAGATTCTTCTTACAGATACTGTTAAAGTGATATCTTCAATTGATGCAATAGTGCCTGATTATAGCGATAAAGCACCTGTTTATTATGAGGGTGATGTGGCATTTGCGACTGATGATGAGTTTGCCGTTATTTTAGGACACGAAATTCCTGAAAGAGACAGAGATATGTCACTTCCTATTGATAAAAATTCTACTCTTGAATATGCCGCAGGTACTAATCGTGGAGAAAAGATAACCAAACTCATTACTGCGGTTGTTGAAAAAATCGGTGGTGGCGGTATAAATAGTGAAATGATGAAAAATACGGCATTTCAGATACCGATTCGTTGTTTTGTAACAATGAGTTCAGGTGTCTTTAATGAAGAAATGTGTTCGGCTCTTTGTGATGTGCTTAATGATAAGCCACTCACTCCGAGTGCTATTAAACTTTTAAGGAATATTCCGTCTGCTTTAATGAAGTTGCCGGATTTGTTTAAATCAATGTAATGGAGGAAATATTTATGGAAAAAGTTCGTTTGGGTATTATCGGTATAGGTAATATGGGTTCAAGTCACATTAAAAATTATCTTGAAAATAAAATGCCTGAATTTATTATTACTGCAGTTTGTGATGTTAAAGAGGACCGACTTCAGTGGGCAAAAGAACAGTTGCCTGATGTAAAAACATTCCTTGATGCGTCAACGCTTATGGATTCAGGTGAAGTAGATGCAATTTTAATTGCAACCCCACACTATTTCCATCCACCTATGGTAATTGAAGGTCTTAATAAGGGGCTTCATGTAATGAGCGAAAAACCTGCAGGTGTTTATACAAAACAAGTTCGTGAAATGAACGAAGTTGCTGAAAAAAGCAATAAAGTATTTGGAATTATGTTCAATCAGAGAACAAACTGCCTTTACAGAAAAGCTCACGAAATTGTACATAGCGGCAAATTCGGCGAGATGAAACGTGTTACATGGATTATTACAGATTGGTACAGAACACAGGCGTATTATAATTCAGGTGGATGGCGTGCAACATGGTCAGGTGAAGGTGGCGGTGTTCTTCTTAATCAATGTCCACACCAACTTGATTTATGGCAATGGATTTGCGGAATGCCTGAAAAAATAACTGCGGTTTGTCACGAAGGTAAATGGCACGATATAGAAGTTGAAGACGATGTTATGATTTATGCACAGTATAAAAATGGTGCTACAGGAACATTTATAACAACAACGGGTGACTATCCGGGTACTAACAGATTAGAAATAACACTTGACAAAGCGAAGATAATATGCGAAAATGGTAAATTGATAGTGTGCGAATTGTCACAGAGCGTGTCAGAGAATCTTAAAGGTTGCGGCGATGGTTTTACTGATATTGACTATAAAACTTATGAAGCCGAGCTTGATGGCAGAAATGAAC
>JAFSBS010000352.1 GCA_017437165.1 Clostridia bacterium | reverse complement strand
GTTGGAAGAAGACGGAAGATTTAAAATGAATCCGCCAATACGCAGTGAAGAAGACAGACTTGCTTTAATAGAGGGTGTTCTTGATGGTACAATTGATATGCTTGCAACTGACCACGCACCACACTCTTTTGAAGAAAAGTCAAAGGGACTTGAAAAAAGTCTTATGGGAATAACAGGTATAGAAACTGCTTTCCCTATAGTTTATACAAAACTTGTAAAAACCGGCATATTGCCACTTAACTTAGTTATAAAAATGCTTACCGATAATCCAAGAAACCGTTTCGGTATTAAAGATGACGGTTCTTTGACTGTGTGGGATTTAAGCAATCAATATAAAATTGACAGTAACGAATTTCTTTCAATGGGGAAGGCAACGCCTTTCCAGGGTGAGAGTGTTTTCGGTAAATGTCTTATGACTGTATATGGAGGTAAAATAGTATGGCAAATGAAGTAAGAAAAAAGATTGTCTTTCAGGATGGTAGCGAATACTATGGCTATGGTTTCGGTGCTGACTCAGAAAGAGTATGTGAAATCGTGTTTGATACTGCAATGGCAGGTTATCAGGAGATGATGTCAGACCTTTCTTTCACAGATAAAATAGTAGTTATGACTTATCCGCTTATCGGTAACTACGGTGTTGCTGATGAAGACTTTGAAGCAAAGGTTTCAACACTCGGCGGTCTTGTAGTAAGAGAATATAACGATATTCCCTCAAACTTCCGTTACACAAAAACACTTTCAGAAGAAATGGAAGAAAATCACATTCCGGGTATCTGGGGTGTAGATACAAGAGAAATTACACGAAAAATCCGTGATAACGGAAGTAGCCGTGTAATTCTTACAAATGCAGATGTGCCAACAGAAAAAGCAATTGAGATAATCAAGAATACACCTGTTACAACAAATGCTGTAGAAAAAGTGAGTTGTAAAAAACGTTGGTATTCAAGAACAACAAACGCAAAATACAATGTTGTGGCAATTGACTGTGGTATAAAACTCAACATTATCCGTCTTTTAAATGCACGTGGTTGTAATGTAACAGTTGTTCCTTTTAATACATCAGCAAATGAAATTATCAAAATGAATCCTGATGGTGTCGTAATTTCAAACGGCCCGGGTAATCCGGAAGATGTTGCATCAATCGTAGATGTAATAAAAGAACTTAAAGGGAAATTCCCGCTTTTCGGTATAGGTTTAGGTAATCTTTTAATCGGTGCCGCTTACGGTGCAAAGAGCAATAAATTAAAATTTGGTCACCACGGTGGCAATCACCCTGTAATGGATGTTGAAACAGGTAAGGTAATTACAGTTTCACAAAGTGAGGACTATACACTTAATGAAGAAACATTAAAATCAACAGATTTAAAAATCACACATCGTGATATTCTCGATAAAACTGTAGAAGGTGTTGAAAACGAGAATGATAAAGTATTTGGTGTTCAGTTTAATCCTGAAGGCGCACCGGGTGCTGTAAATGATGTTTTGTTTGATAAATTTATTACTATTATGAAGGAGGGCAAGTAAGATGCCAAAAAGAACCGATATTAAGAAAATACTTGTTATAGGCTCAGGCCCTATCGTAATAGGACAAGCCGCAGAATTTGACTACGCAGGTACTCAGGCTTGTCTTGCACTTAAAGAAGAGGGTTATGAAGTAATTCTTTGTAACTCAAACCCTGCAACAATTATGACAGATACTTCAATGGCTGACAAAGTTTATATGGAGCCACTTACTTTAGAGTATATTGCAAAAGTTATCCGTTACGAAAGACCGGACGCTATTGTTCCGGGTATCGGTGGTCAGACAGGTCTTAACCTTGCAATGCAACTTGAGAAAAAAGGTATTTTAGAAGAATGTGAGGTTGAACTTTTAGGTACAAAGAGCGAAAGTATCGAAAGAGCAGAAGACCGTGAACTTTTCAAACAACTCTGTCTTGATTTAGGTGAACCTGTTCTTCCTTCAGAAATTGCCAATACTGTTGAAGAAGGTCTTGCTGCTTGTGAAAGAATCGGTTATCCTGTTGTTCTTCGTCCTGCATTCACATTAGGTGGTACAGGTGGCGGTTTCGCTGATAATGAAGCAGAATGTCGCGAACTTCTCAAAAATGGTCTTAAACTTTCACCGGTTCATCAGGTTCTTGTTGAAAAGAGCATTAAGGGATACAAAGAAATTGAATTTGAAGTAATGCGTGACTCAAATGATACAGCAATTGCTATCTGTAATATGGAAAATGTTGACCCTGTTGGTATTCATACAGGTGACTCAATTGTTGTTTGTCCTTGTCAGACACTTACAAATAAAGAAGCAGGTATGCTTCGTGACAGTGCTTTAAGAATTATTAAAGCGTTGGAAATCGAAGGCGGTTGTAACGTACAGTTTGCACTTGACCCACTTTCATTTGATTATTATGTTATCGAAGTTAACCCACGTGTTTCACGTTCATCTGCTTTAGCATCTAAAGCAAGTGGTTACCCGATTGCAAGAGTTACTGCAAAAATCGCAGTTGGTATGCACCTTGAAGAAATTCAACTTGCAAATATCCCTGCTGCTTGTGAACCGGCACTCGACTATGTTGTTGCAAAAATGCCTCGTTTTCCATTTGATAAATTTGCAACTGCAAATAATAAACTTTCAACTCAGATGAAAGCGACAGGCGAGGTAATGAGCCTTGGCAGAACTATAGAAGAATGTCTTTTAAAAGCAGCACGTTCACTCGAAATCGGTGTTTGCCACCTTTATATGAAAAAATTTGATAGTTACACAGAAGCAGAACTTCTTCAATATATAAAAGACGGTACAGATGACAGAATTTTTGCTATTGCAGAACTTATCAGTCACGGTACAGACATCGGTATGATTTACGATGCAACCAAAATTGATATTTTCTTCCTTGAAAAAATCAGAAATATCATTCGTATGGAAGAAAAGCTCAAAGCTAATAAGAACGATTTAACAGTTCTTTACGAAGCAAAAAGAATGGGCTTCTGCGACCAATATATTGCTCGTCTTTGGGAATGTAGCGAAATTGATGTTTATAACATCCGTGTAGAAAACAAAATGTTCCCTGTTTATAAAATGATTGATACTTGTGCAGCGGAGTTCGAGGGTACAGTTCCTTACTTCTACTCAACTTACGAAGCAGAAAATGAATCGATTGTTTCAGATAAAGCGAAAATTATAGTTCTCGGTTCAGGTCCTATCAGAATCGGACAGGGTGTTGAATTCGACTACTCAACTGTTCATGCAGTTCAGACAATCAAATCTGCAGGTTACGAAGCAATTATAATCAACAACAACCCTGAAACAGTTTCAACTGACTACACTTGCTCAGATAAGCTTTATTTCGAGCCACTTACAGTAGAAGATGTTATGAATATTATTCACCTTGAAAAACCAATGGGTGTTATAGCTTCTTTAGGTGGTCAGACTGCTATCAATTTAGCGGAACCACTCAAAAATCGTGGTGTTAAAATTATCGGTACAGATTGCGATGCTATTGAAAAAGCAGAGAACCGTGATTCATTTGAGAAACTTCTTAAAGAACTTAATATTCCTCAACCGGAAGGTAAAGCTGTTACAAAAATTGAAGATGGTCTTGAGGCAGCAAAGAAAATAGGCTACCCTGTATTAGTTCGTCCGTCATTTGTTTTAGGTGGCCGTGCAATGCAGATTGTTGCAGATGAAGAACAATTGAAACATTACCTTAAAACTGCTGTTGAAATTGATGAAGACAAGCCTGTTCTTGTTGATAAATATATTTCAGGTAAAGAAGTTGAAGTTGATGCTATCTGTGACGGTAAAGATGTTTTCGTTCCCGGTATTATGGAACTTGTTGAAAGAACAGGTATCCACAGCGGTGACTCAACAAGTGTTTACCCGACATTCAGCATTTCACAAAAAGTAAGAGAAACAATTCTTGAATATACAAAGAAATTAGGTCTTGGTATCGGTATTGTTGGTCTTTACAATATTCAGTTTATTGTTGACAAGGATGAAAATGTGTTCATTATTGAAGTTAACCCACGTTCTTCAAGAACAGTTCCATT
>JAFSBS010000351.1 GCA_017437165.1 Clostridia bacterium | reverse complement strand
GTAGGTATAAGTTTACTATTAAATTCCCTGTATTCTTTATCTTGCAGTGAGAAAAGTTCATCAAGTATTTTTTTCATAAAATCACCGATATAATTATAATACTTTTTTGTTACTTTGTAAATTGACAATTTAATGTAATTATGGTAGATTATTTTTATATTCTTTTAGGGGATGAAGTTATGAGCAAGAAGAAAAAAAGTAATAAAAAGAATTTGAATAAAAAGGGTCTGTGGGTTGTTGTTTATACAGTTTCTGTAATAGTGGTTGTTTTACTTGCAATAATTTTTGGTGCAGCTATTATGTGCTATTCTTCAAGTGGTGAGAAGCCTGCAAAAGAGCAAATTACCAACCCATTTATAACAACAGACAAAGCGCTTGTTTCTGCACATCGCTCCGGCGCAGATATTGCTCCTGAAAATACAATGATGGCATTCGAGTTCTGTGTAGAAAATGAAGATTTTAATGTTGATACATTTGAATTTGATTTACATATAACAAAAGACGATAAACTCATTCTTCTTCACGATGATACATTAGACAGAACTACTAATTCAAAGGAAGAATTTGGTAAAGAAGATGTAAAACCAAGTGAAAAAACTTATGAGGAATTATCTGTTCTTAATTTTGGTGAAAATTTTGAAACGCCAAACGGTGAATATCCTTACAGAAATCTCCGTGGGGAAGATATACCGAAAAATCTTAAAGTCGTACTTTTAGAAGAAGTTCTCGATTACCTACAGGCTAATGGCGATTTTACCTATATAATCGAAATAAAAGATAAAGGTGAAAACGGATTTAAAGCAGCAGATGAGCTTTACAGAATCCTGAAAGAAAAAGATTTACTTGAAAAGGTAGTTTTCGGTACATTCAATGGTGATGTAACAAAATATGTTGATGAAAATTATCCTGATATGCTTCGTTCTTCTTCGATTGTAGAAGTTGTACTTTTCTATCTTGCGGCTTCTTATAATATCGATTTTAATGACAGTTTTTATAAATTTGATGCATTACAGATTCCTACAAATCAATACGGAGTTTTAATGCTCGGTTCAGAGAGAGTAGTAAATTATGCTCACAGACACGATATTGCGGTTCAGTACTGGACAATTAACGAAGAAGATGAAATAAAAAGACTTAACGAAATTGGTGCAGACTGTATTATGTCAGATGTTCCTGATTTAGCTTATGATGTTATAAATAATTAAAAATGATTTTAAATGGGGTGATGAATGATATTCGTCACCCAAAAATTGTTGATAAAGGAGTTTTTATGGTTAAAGATATGACGAAAGGCAATCCTATGAAAATAATCATAAGATTTTGCCTGCCTTTAATGATGGGTAATTTATTTCAGCAATTCTACAATATGGCAGACACAATTATTGTAGGTAAATTTGTTGGTAAAACCGCACTTTCTGCAGTTGGTTCTGTAGGCCCTTTGAATTTTCTCGTTATAGGCTCCATACTCGGTCTTTGTACAGGGTTTGCAATACCTATAGCGCAAAGTTTCGGCGCACAGGATTTTAAAAAATTAAGAAAATTTACGGCTAATATTATTTACGTAAGTATAGCAATGGGCGTATTGCTCACAGTAGCGGTTATAGTGTTTACAAAACCACTTTTAAGAGTTTTAAATACACCGGACGATATATTTCAGGATGCTTATAATTATATAGTTATAATTTTCATTGGTATTGGTGCTACAATGCTTTATAACATTGTTTCGAGTATTATACGTTCATTAGGTGATAGTAAAACACCACTTTATTTCTTGATTTTTTCATCATTTTTAAATATCGGTTTAGATTTGCTTTTAATTATTGTGTTTAAAATGGGTGTAAGAGGTGCCGCTATTGCAACTGTTGTATCTCAACTTGTTTCGGGTATTCTTTGCCTTGTATTTGTAATTAAAAATTACCCGATGCTTCACTTTCAGGAAGGTGACAGAAAGGTCGATTTTAAATGCATAAAAGAACTTGTTGGCAATGGTGTGCCAATGGCACTTCAATGCTCGATTACAGCAGTTGGTTCTGTAATGCTTCAGTCTTGCGTTAATACATTAGGTTCTAACGCAATTGCCGCAATGACAATTGGTGGTAAAACCCAACTTATGATTGTCCTCCCATCTGAAACAATAGGTATCACAATGGCAACATACTGTGGTCAGAATTTAGGTGCTAAAAAATATGACCGAATTAAAAAAGGTGTTCTTAATGGTACGATTTTAGGAATTGCATATTCTTTTATTGCATTCTTTATTGCAAGATATTTAGGCTCATATATAGGACTTTTATTTATAGATGGAAGCGAAACCGCAGTTTTAGCTCTTTCACAAAGATTTTTAAACACTTGTTCGTGGTTTTACCCTGTTCTTACATTTATATTTATTTACAGAAATTCGCTTCAAGGGTTGGGCTACGGTACAACCGCTATGTTCGCAGGATTCTTTGAACTTGCAGCCCGTGGTGGTGTAGGCTTCGGTTTTGTGTTGAAATATGGATTTGCGGCGGCGTGCTTTGCAAACCCTGTTGCCTGGTTTGCGGCAGATTTCTTACTCATTCCTGCATATTTTATAGTTATGAAAAAGTTGAAAAAACAGTTCGGGCAAACAGAGCAGATTGAGGCGGGTGCAAAAAATGATTGACTATAAAGAAATAGAAAATTGCGTAAAAAAAGCAGGGCAAATGGTTTTTAATGCAAATTTAGAAAATGCTTCTGTTGAAAAGAAAACAGGTGCCGCTAACTTTTGTACTGAATATGACATTAAAGTTCAGAAGTTTTTAATTGATGAGCTTTCAAAAATTTTACCCGAAGCATCTTTTTTTGGCGAAGAAGATACGAGCAATAATATAAAAGATATGAATAAAGAGTATATCTTTTAT
>JAFSBS010000350.1 GCA_017437165.1 Clostridia bacterium | reverse complement strand
CTTTACCTTTTGATTTTTTATTAAAGAGATAAACAAAATCAAAAGTAACAAACAAAAACATAGAAACAGTAAAGCCAAAGTTAAATGAATTAAGAATTCCGATATAAGAAACCATAAATAGTAGTACTGTTGTAACTAAAAAACTAATTAAATCTTTCTTGGTAAATTCAACCTTTGTTAAAGGATTTACCTTCACTTTAAAGGGTGTCGCTATATTATTATATTGATTGTATGCATTTGGAGAAGTCGCAAAACTTACATTATTTGCTCCGTTATTTGCATTATTGTTATTAAAATCATTACTCAAAATCTTCATCTCTTTCATCTATAAATTCAAGAATATCACCTGGTTGACAATCAAGTTCTTTACAAATTGCAGAAAGTGTTGAAAACCTTACCGCCTTTGCTTTACCTGTTTTTAAAATTGAAAGATTGGCTTGAGTCAAACCGATTCTTGAAGCCAACTCACCTGAGGACATTTTTCTTTTTGCTAACATTACATCAAGATTTACAATTATTGCCATTTTATTCGTTCCTTTAAAATTACTATACTGTCAAATCGTTTTCATCTTTAATTTCTGCACCGTATTCAAATGCATTTTTTATTATTGTTAAAAATAACCACATAAAAAATCCTGCTGCAGGAATTGGCAACGATGCCAAAAACTGTGTGCAGAGTGGTAATGAAAGCGGTACAATAGAAAGACAACACCAAGAAAGCTTTGAAAGAATTTTTGTTGTTTCAAATGAAAAAATCTCGTTTGTTTTAATCTGAAATAAAAACTTAAATAAAAAGATAAGAGTTGTTGCGGCTGATGGCGAGCAAAGATAGAACACAAAAACAAGAGTTTTATAAGAATCTTCGCCTCTGCCTATGTAGTCACAATACCATTGGAACAATGTTGGTGCTAAAAATAATAACACACCAAAAACAACACTTAAAAACACTAAAACTCCAAAAAGAATTTTTGTGGACCTTTTAAAAGATTTCATTAAATCAACTCCTTGACACACATAATACCACCATTTTATCGTTTGTCAATAAAAATTTATCGTTTGTTACGAATTTGTAATATTCTGTAAATACTTTTTGTTGACATTCCTTTTCATTTATAATATAATTTTAGATGTATGTAATAAATTAAAATTTAGGTGGTATTCTAATGGGAATTTACGAACAATTAGTTGCTCGTGGGCTTATTGCTCAGGTAACAAATGAAGATGAAATCAGAGAAATGGTTAATGCCGGTAAAGCAAAATTTTATATCGGCTTTGACTGTACTGCAGATAGTTTAACTGCTGGTCACTTTATGGCTCTTACTTTAATGAAAAGACTCCAGATGGCTGGTAACCAACCAATTGCTCTTATTGGTGGCGGCACTACTATGATTGGTGACCCTTCTGGTAGAACTGATATGAGAAAAATGCTTACAAAAGAAGATATTCAGCACAATGCAGATTGCTTCAAGCGTCAGATGGAGAGATTCATTGAATTCGGCGAAGGCAAAGCACAGATGGTTAACAATGCTGAATGGCTCTTGAATCTTAATTATGTTGAACTTTTGAGGGAAGTCGGTGCTTGTTTCTCAGTTAACAATATGTTAAGAGCTGAGTGTTACAAGCAAAGAATGGAAAAAGGTCTTAGCTTCCTTGAATTTAATTATATGATTATGCAAAGCTATGACTTCTATTATCTCTACAAAAATTATGGTTGCAATATGCAATTCGGCGGTG
>JAFSBS010000039.1 GCA_017437165.1 Clostridia bacterium | reverse complement strand
CCATCGAAAACCGTTGAAACACAAGGGTTTCAGCGGTTTTTACTTTTTCTTAAAAACCTCAAAATTTGCATTTTGACCACATCTACGCCACTTCTGGCTCAAAAATGCGATTTTTTTCAGAATAAAAATGACTATTACAAATTCATGTTTTTTTACAAAAGGGACTGATGAAAAATCAGTCCCTTTTCTTTGGTTAATGTGGTGTAAAATTTTCAAAGCGTGACAAACTGTCACGCTTTTATCATAATCTTTTAACTATTCGTTACTCTAACAAATCTTCCGGTTTACACCCAAGAATATCTGCTAATGCTTTTAAATGGTTATATTGTGCTTTATTTATATCTGTTTTTCTTTGCTCATATAACTGAATAGAGCGGATTGATACATCAGTTAATTTTGCAAGTTGTGATTGTGAAAGACCTTTTGCTTTACGAATCCTTGCAAGATTTGTTTCAACCTTACTCTTCATTATATCATCGAAAACCTCCACCGATTTGCTTGGGTCAGCTTCATGCAAAACTCCGTACAAATTATTGAGTGTTTCATAGGAAATTTTCTTACAGATGTTTTCAAACTTTTTTCCGGTATGCCATTGATAATATGCTAATATCCAACCAATCCAATATTCTGGTGGGTAGTCTATATATGGCAATTCAGAGATGTCACTTGGCTTTTTACCGCACCTTTCTAAAACACACCTTGCAAGTTCTATACCAGACATTCCAGAAATGTATTTTACATTTCCCTTTCCGAATTCTTCAGAAATACCACTTACAATAAATAAGTTTAGAAATTCCTGACCGTCAATATTGCAGAAAAGTGTAGCGTATTCTACTGCCCCACCCAAAGTTTCCATTGCATCATCAAGATATATTTCATCGTAAGCGTGGGTCATCATTTTTCACCTGCCCTAACAGAATATCACGAACATATAAATCGTCCGGATTTATTGAAAAATCCTTACCATGATTATTGAGATATGCTTTTTTCGCTCTACTTTCTCTTTCCATTCTTTTTGCATTATAAATACTACTGTCTGCTATTTCGTATTCAAGAAATTTAATTTTCTCAAATGATTTAGGCGACATAAGTACTACTTGTTCGCCAAGCTCACCTAATTTCATCGCCTGTGACAACTGATTAACTGAAATAACATTATTGAGAAAATCTTTTGCATAGGAAAAATAGGAATCATCTGCACGGTAACCCCATACAACATCATAACCAGAAATATCCGGAAGAAACTCTTTCAGTATATATTCACTTGCCTGACGTGATATAGGTGAACGCTTCTGAAACACACGATTATCAAGAAGAAGTGCAATCCAGTTAAGAATATTATATCCATCTTTATTCAGATAAAGTACATTCAAATCAGAAATATCAAATTCATATTTGTTTGCAAATCCATCTTTTACAGTAGGACACGCCCACTCTTTTGCGAGCTCCTGCTTTTCAGTACAATAAAAACCTCTGCCATAGTCATTTTTATCTGAACCAAAACCATAAGTAGGAACTTCAACTATTTCTGGTGAACCATGATACAAAATCATATATAGCTTCTCTTTTCTTATAAATTGTATCATTTTATTGATACAATTTCAAGTATTTTATCGAAAATACAAATTAGCATAACATCCTACATTGATTGCCCCTGAATTTCTGGTTCTTCATACTTTTCAGCTTCCAACCTTTCACGTTCCTGTTGTATTTCTGCTTTCATATTAACAATCAGTTCACTGAGCAACTTTTCACACTCTTCTTCAGTATGAGCATATACATTTCGTGCTACTCTTTTACCATTCGGATATTTAGGTGAATATCTGCCTTCATATAAGTTTTCGCTAATCTTACTTATACATCCTGTTCCACTCTTTCTGTGTTTTCCGTTTTTGGGCTTAAATTCTGCTTTCTGGTCTTCTTTTGGTGTTGTATCATTACCAGATTCTAAAGTTTCCATATTCGCTCTGTTTCTGCCCATTTTGCTATCAATTTTATCTGCCGCTATCTTTTTCATTTCTATAGTAGAATGCAGATAAATATCAATTGTTGTTTCTGCCGATACATGACCTATCATCATTGATAATGTTTTTATATCAACTCCATTTGCAAGAGCATTTGTCGCAAAGGTATGTCTTAAATCATGAAATCTTACTTTCTTACAACCCGCTCTTTCAAGTATTCTTTGTGTTTTCTTATATACACTTGTAGGTTCTCTTGGTAAATCTTTATTCAATGGAGATGGAAACACCCATTCAGAATTGACTGTATCTTTGTATTTTGAAAGGACACCTACCACAGACTCAGGTAGAATTATTATTCTTTCAGATGTTTTTGTTTTAGATGTTGATACTATAATTTTGCCATCAACACACGTCACTTGTCGGCATATATGTAACTCACCTGTTTCAAAGTTTATATCTTCCCACTTCAAACCCAATATCTCACCTCTGCGCATTCCTGTTGTAAGTGCAAGTAAAACTATTTCAAGATAGTCATCATATTTTGCCTGTAGTAAAAATCTATACAACTCATCTTGCGACAGAACCTGCATTTCTTTTCTGTTTTTAGGAGGTGCTTTTAAATCATTCAAAGGATTTTTATTAAGGCAACCCACCTCTACAGCTTTATCAAATGCAGTTTTACAAACAATAAACATCAATCTTATTGACCTATCTGATAAACCTTTGCCAAATTTATCTTCATACTGCAAACGCCCTGAAACCTTCTTTTCGGCAATAAACTTCTGAAACACTTCCGGTGTTAATTCTTCTAACGGAATCCCCCCTAAACTTGGAATTATGTGATTATAAATTGCATTTCTGTAACCTGCCTTAGTTGTTTCTTTCAGATTCATTTCAGAATAGTTCTTATACCAGAAGTCGAGCCATACCCCGAATTCTGATTTTGATGTTATATCAATTTTAGTTTTCACAGGTGCAACTTGTTTTTTCAATTCTTTTAATTTTTCAACACAAGCTGCTTTTGTTTTGGCAGTTACATTTTTTGTTATAGGCAAACCTTTTTCATCGTAACCAATAACAACTCTGCCTTCCCAACGACCATCTTTTCTTTTTCTTAACAAACCCTCGCCTGATTTACGTTTATTTTTCATAAGCTCATCACATCCAATCCAAACATATCATCCAACATATTTTCAATTTTTTCTGATGCACTTTTCTGCATTTCTGTTGTTACATGAGTGTATGTATCTAATGTAAAACTCGACTTTGAATGTCCTAATATATTTGAAAGCGTTTTTACATCTACGCCACTTGATATTGCATGTGTAGCAAATGTATGTCTTAAATCGTGAAAACGGATGTCAGGACATTCTGCTTTTTCAAGCAATTTTTTCATAGTCATATATGCACTACTCGGATTCACTGGTTTGCTATTATCCAACGGATTAGGAAACACCCACTGACTATCTATCTTCATCTTTCTCTCATTCATCATCTTATAAGTACTTTCAGGCAGATAAATTATTCTGTTTCCGTTTCTTGTTTTTGTATCTCCCTCTATCAGCTCTCCACCTCTGAAACATATTGTTCTTGATATAACAAGTGTTTTACCTTTCTCATCAAAGTCTGACCATTTCAACCCACACAACTCACCTAATCTTAAACCTGTTGACAACTCAAGATAAAATAAATCATCCCAGAATGGTTCTTGTTTTATGACTTCCATAAATCTTTCAAGTTCCTCTTCATTAAGTATTTTCATCTCACCATTTTTCCTTTTAGGGGGTTTGGTGAACTTTACAGGATTTTTATGTATATAAACATTTTTTACTGCATCTTCTAACGCAGCACTCAGTACACGATGTACTGTAGAAACTGTTGAAGCAGAAAGTTGTTTACCATACTCAGGATGATAGTTTACTCTACCTTCTTTTTTCAGTGTAGTATATAGTTCCTGAATATCATTTGAAGTTATTTTTGAAATCCGCTTATCACCAATGTATGGGTTTATATATAGATTTATAGAACTTAAATAACTTTCATAGGTCTGAAATTTTAATTTTACTTTTGCATACTTTTCACTCCAAATCTCAAGCCATTCTGAAAGTTTAAGGTTACTGTTATCACTTAATTCAATTCCATCATACTCAATATGTTTCTGATGCATTTTTTCAATCAATTCTTTTTGTGTCTTACCGTACACATATCGATATATCGGAGACTGGTCAGAATTATGTCCTACAACTATTCTGCCTTCCCAGAACTTCCCTCTGTTTCTTATCATTCCATCTCCGCTTGGTCTGTGTTTTGACATTTTCTTACTCCTTTATTTTAATTTTCAAACAACACATATCACAATATCTTCATAATATCCAGACAAATTTACATACTCATCGAAGAGTAACCCTGACCTTCAATTTTCTGACCTTGTGCAATTTTCTTTTCGTTGATTTTTGCACGAAGCTTTCTATCTACTTTTGAATCGAAATTATTCAACTGATTATCAATATCAGAATCAATTAGTTTTGCAAGACTATGAAGTAACTTTATACCTTCTTGTACCAGACTTACTTCGTGTTTCAGCGGTGCAGAAATATATTTCAATGCTGATTCTATAATCATATTTTTTATGCTCCTGAACTCTTTGTTCTCTTCAAGTGGAACATCTGGTTTCTTACTACTGTCATAGTAAAGTGCAAGTTTTTTACGATTGATGTCATTCCATTCTTTATAAATCGATTGTATTTTGGGATTTTTCGCCATTACTTTTACAATGTTATCAACATCTTTTTTTATATCTTTTGGCAGATAACCATACTTCTTTTTGCCATCAACCTTTTCAAGTTTTTTAGCTAAATCATTCAATTTATAACTAATACCAATGTCATCTTGTGAAATATCATATTTATTCAGAATATCTCTCATACGACTTTTAATTTCATCTCTCTTAAGAGTTTCTGCCTGAAATAATTTGTACTGTTCGTTACGGAATATATCATTACCGAATGTACTACGAAGATTATCTATCTGTTTTTTAGTTAAGTAACCTTCATTCGGGTCGCTTGAATAAACAAGCATATGCATATGTGGATGATGAGTTGTGTTATGAAACGCAGCATAAATTTTTAAATTACTCGGTTTAATTTTATGTGCTTCAGCAATTTCAAAGACTTTTCTTCTCATTAAACTTTTCCATGCATCTGCATTATTGTATCCAAGTCTTTCTGCATCTTCTCTTTTTAAACTCACAACATGAGTCCAGACAATTCCTTCGTGATTTGAAACTTCATCTGAAACTTTATCCAAATCAATCTTGTCATCCGACAGAGAAAACAAACCATGCTTACCAAGTTTTTCAACACCAGGTCGCTCTGCTATGTATGAAACTAATTTTTTACTGTCCTGAACTTTGTCAGCATTTCTTTCAATAGCTGCATCAATAAATTCAGAAGCGTTGCATTTTGAACTTTCTTTTTCGTAATCTTTATACTCAGGATACTCTTTTGTGTAAGGCATTTTTGAAACAATTTCTTTAATAACTCTCTGCTGATTAACAGTAGAAGGAGAGTGGTCTTCACCAACAGGAAGTTTTTCAATGCCTTCTCTCGTTCCCATATATTTAACAAGTTTACCCAGCTTAGAGCTTTTTGCATTTTTAAAATATCTACTTGTGAAAATTATTTTTGCCATAGTTCAACCTTTCTTTACTTATTCCAGAATGTATCATTAATATCTTTGAATGAAACTACGCCATTGTTATGAGCAACATCTTGACAGCTTACATCATTAATTCTTTCAAAATCTTCATCATAAATATCATTTATATATGCCATCATGCGACTCTGTTTTGCATTTTCTACTGCAACTTTAAACAACATTTCACACACATTTTTTTCAAAGCTGCTGAGTTCATTTCGCACAGCTTTTGCAAGTAATGGTGAAATGAAATCTAAATTATCTTTTGTTTTTAAGTAGTTTATATAGAATTCAACTGCATCACAAACGAAAACACTTTTTGATTTAGCATAGCCTTCATCCACCATTTTTTGTATTTCATCCACCATAGAAGGTGTCATCCAGTAGGCCCATTTCTTTTTGTTTTCTTTCATTTTTCAAACTCCTTTCATTTTTAGTTAAATCCTAAGGTATCCCGTTACAAACCTTTATTTTTAGCCATTTGTGGCGATTTTCAGGGTTTTACAGCTCCATTTTTATTTTTAAACTCTTAAATAGACCCCTGAAAATCTTTTTAGAAACCTTGAAACAGTCGGCTCTGCCGTCTGATGTGATTTGCGAGGAGACGCCTCGCTTTAACCTGCTTCTTATATTAACCACTCCAATTCGTTCATTTCGGGGTGCTTCTGTTCGAATTTCCTGAGTTTTTCAAGTGCTTCTTGCTCCCGTGATTTTTTCTCTAATTCATACATTTGCTTTTCGTAATAGAAGTCGGTAGCATCCTGAATTGGTCTTATCGTATATAGCAAATTACCATTTTGTTTTTTGCCTGATTTCAAAGTTACTGTTGTATGTTCAGTCGAAATCAACTGCTTTTTCTCAAGACTTTTTACATACTTGTACACCGTCTTTTTACTGATACTCAACGCCTCACCAATTTTTCTGTAACTCGGATAGCACTGATATGTTTTTCTGTCTTCACAATATTTCAGATAGTTATATACTGCTATTTCACCAACCGACAAACCTAGTTGCATAATCTCGTTTGGCAAATGATAATATCTTTTATTAAGTTCTTCTCTGCTCATTTCTTACCTCCTGTTTTTTCAGCAATCCAATTTTTAAAACTTTGTTTTTCAACTAACATTCTTCCACCAACTTTGAGCACTGGAAAATCTTTTTCATGCATAATTTCATACACAGATGAAACTGCAATACCTAATGTTTCAGCAATCAATTCCGCATTCAAAAAAATCGGAAGCTCATCATAAGATTTAAACTTACACGTTTTCATTTTTTCACCTCCTTTCGTTTTGTTTTATGAAATGTATTTTTTACAACTTGAATTTGTACTTTTAACTTTCAACTCCTTGTAATTTATTTTTGCAATTCAAGAGTTCTCCTCATAAGAGAAAGTTTACAAGTCCTTCTCCTGAATCACATTTAGTCTGTCTCACCCAACATCGTTCCTGACATCTTTCCAATCTCGTTTTGTAGGAGTGGTTGGCTTACCGATTCTCTTTCGAGAGTGCTTTCGCACCTTTCTCCTGCGGTACAGAATTTCTTCTGCTGTCATCGCTCAATCCACATGCTCCACATATCCTGCTGGCAGACTTATT
>JAFSBS010000349.1 GCA_017437165.1 Clostridia bacterium | reverse complement strand
GAATGTAAGCCTTGGTATTGCTCCGGGTTCTAAACAAGTTCTTAATATGTTAGCACTAAACGGAGCTTTAGCTGATATGATTGATGCGGGTGCTCGTATACTTGAAAGTGCTTGTGGTCCTTGTATCGGTATGGGACAATCTCCATGTTCATCCGGTGTTTCTTTAAGAACATTCAATAGAAACTTCGAAGGCAGAAGTGGTACGGCTGATTGTAAAGTATATCTTGTAAGCCCCGAAACTGCAGCTGCTTCAGCAATAACAGGTGTTCTTACAGACCCAACAGAACTCACAGATGATATTTCTGTAAATCTTCCGAAGACATTTATTATAAATGACAATATGATTGAATTACCTGCTGAAACAAAAGAAGAAGCTGACGCTGTTGAAGTTTATTACGGACCAAACATTAAACCATTCCCAAAAACCTCACCTCTCACAGATTCAATATCTGCTACCGCAGTTCTTAAAGTTGGTGATAACATCACAACCGACCACATTATGCCTGCCGGAGCAAAAATTCTTCCGTATCGCTCAAATATACCTTATCTTTCACAATTCTGCTTCCGTCAATGTGATGAAAACTTTGCAGAAAACTGCAAGAAAGCTGAAAGTTGTGTAGTCATTGGTGGTGCCAACTACGGTCAGGGTTCTTCAAGAGAACACGCCGCTTTAGTTCCTCTTTATTTAGGTGTTAAAGCAGTTATAACAAAATCTTTTGCTCGTATTCACAAAGCTAACCTTGTTAATGCCGGTATTATTCCACTTAATTTCAAAGATGCTTCTGATTACGATAAAATTGATGTAAATGATATACTTGAACTTCCTGCAATAAAAGTAGAACTTGCTGAAAACAGAGATATTACTCTCATCAATAAAACAAAAAATGAAGAATACAAGCTTATTTGCGATGTTTCAGAAAGACAAAAAGACATCCTTTCTGCCGGTAGCCTTCTCGATTTTACAAAAAAGGAGAATAACTAATTATGAACGAATTACAAATCAACGCTGCTCTTGAAAAATTCAAAACACTTCTTATTGAGCAAGACGCAAGAAACCAAACCATTAAATCAACTAAAGAATTCAAAGATTTTAAATCACTCGATAAAATTGTAATCGGTGTTTGTGGTGGTGACGGCATTGGTCCTATCATCACAAAAGAATCTGCAAATGTACTTAAATTCATTTTAAAAGATGATGTTGATGCAGGTAAAATTGAATTTAAATACATTGACGGTCTTACAATTGAAAACCGTGTTAAAGTTATGAAAGCTATTCCTGATGATGTAATGGATGAGTTAAAATCTTGCGATGTTATTTTAAAAGGTCCTACAACTACTCCACAGGCTGGCGATGGTCTTCCAAACATTGAAAGTGCCAATGTTGCAATGCGTAAAGCACTTGACCTTTTTGCCAATGTTCGTCCTGTTAAAATCCCCGAAGAAAACATTGACTGGACTTTCTTTAGAGAAAACACAGAAGGAGCTTACGCAGTTGGTTCTAAAGGTGTAGATGTTGATGGCGAATTAGCTTTTGACTTTGTTGTTACAACAACTGAAGGTACCGAAAGAATCGCAAAACTTGCTTATGAATATGCAAGAAACAATAAAAAAGACAGAGTTTCAATCATAACAAAAGCAAATATTATTAAAACAACTGACGGTAAATTCCTTAACCTTTGCAAAGAAATTTCTAAAGACTATCCTGAAATTACAACCGATGAATGGTATATCGACATCACAACTGCAAAACTTATTGATAAAAAACGCCGTACTGATTTCAAAGTTTTCGTTCTCCCTAACCTTTATGGTGACATCATTACTGACGAAGCTGCTGAATTCCAGGGTGGTGTTGGTACTGCAGGTAGCGCTAATATTGGTAAACAATACGCTATGTTTGAGGCAATCCATGGTTCTGCTCCTCGTATGGTTAAAGAAGGTCGTGGACAGTACGCTGACCCTTGCTCAATGCTTCGTGCATCTGTTCTTCTTCTCTCACATATTGGCAAACAAGAAGAAGCAGACAAACTTGAAAAAGCGCTTGATATCTGTATGATTACAGAAAAGAAATTAACAATAACAGGTCGCGACACAGGTTGCACTTGTGAAGAATTTGGTCAATATGTAATGGATACTTTAAAAACCCTTTAATTTTTAAAAGGTAGTTGAAATATTATGAAAAAAAATGAACAAGTTTCAACACCTGTTATAAAAAGACTTCCAAGATATCACAGATATTTAGAAGAACTAAAAAAACAAGGTGTTGTAAGAATATCATCAAAAGAATTATCTGCAAGGATGGGGCTTACAGCTTCTCAGATAAGACAAGATTTAAACTGTTTCGGTGGTTTTGGTCAACAAGGTTATGGTTATAACATTGAACAACTTTACAATGAAATAGGAAATATTCTTGGTCTTAGCAGTAAATTTAAAGCAGTACTTATAGGTGCCGGTAACCTCGGTCACGCGGTTGCTACTCATTTAAGATTTGAAGACCGTGGTTTTGATCTTATAGGAATTTTTGATAATAATCCAAATATAATTGGTCAACAAATAGGCAATAAAACTGTTCTAAATTCAGATACACTTGAAGAATTTTGCAAAGAACACAACCCCAGTGTTGCTATTCTATGTATTCCGAGCGAATTTGCAGACACGACTGCAAAAAAGCTTGTTTCTTTAGGAATTAAAGGTTTCTGGAATTTTACACAGTATGATATTGCTACAAATTACAAAGGAATTGCTGTTGAAAATGTTCATCTCGGTGATTCTCTTATGACTTTATGTTACCAGATAAATAACATTGACAATATAGACGAGGAATCAAAATGAAAAAATTGATGGATATTGATATTGCCGATATTATACCCTTCTCAAAAGGTATAATTGTTGCAAGAAAAGATACCCTCAAAAGTGGCGAAATCAGAATATCTTTTATAACTTATGACGTTAAATTAGAACGCCCGTCTCAAAGTACAAAAGGTGCATATCTCTTCAACAAATTTGGTGACGCATACGAAAAAATCAGTGAACAACTCGGTGATTACCTATCATGTGATGCAGTTATTTTACCAAATAAACATGTTGCGGTTGCCTATAAAACCGGCGAACTTGGTTTATTTGATGAAAAAGGCACCCTTTACTGGACTGGTGACTTACAATATCGTGACTGTCCGGTAAGTGGGGTTGCAGCAGAAAAGAAATATCTGTGGTGTGTTGTTCCTGACAACAATTGTGTTATCAGATATTCACCCGTTACCGAAAAAATAGTTTTAAGAATTGGCGGTGATTCTTCTACCGCATTCTTAAATCCTGTTTCTATAACTAACTATAATGATGTTCTTTACATTTGTAATCATCAATCATTCAAAATAAGAACGATTGATTTAAAAAACTTTACAGTTTCAGATTACAAGGAATTTGAAGAACCGATTTATAGATACCTGAGAACAAACGACCGCGAAATAGTTGAACTTGAATCCGGCGTTTATATGTTATAAATTTCAGGAGGATATATGGAACTTAAAGCAATTTTAATGGATGAACCATCTATCGGGCGTTCTCTGACTCGAATAGCACACGAAATTATAGAGAGAAATCAGGGTACAAAAAATCTTGCAATAATCGGTATAAAAAGTCGTGGTGTTCCACTTGCAAAAATTATTGCAGAAAATATTAAAGCAATTGAAAATATTGAATTAAGTGTTGGTGAACTCGATATAAATTTATATCGAGATGATTTAACACAAGCACACGAGTTACCGGAAGTCAATGAAACGAAAATTGATTTTGATATTACCGGTAAAAATATTGTTTTGGTAGATGATGTTCTTTTTACAGGCAGAACAGTACGTGCTGCAATTGAAGCTCTTTTTAAATTAGGCAGACCTGCAAGCATTCAACTTGCAATTCTTTGTGACAGAGGTCACCGAGAACTACCTTTTAGACCTGATTATGTAGGTAAAAATGTACCCACATCGCTTACTGAACATATTTGTGTTGAATTACCGGAGTATGATAATAATACATCGGTAAAACTCTATAAAATCAAATAATTAAGAGGTTTTATTATGATTTATACTATTGAAAATGACTTTTTCACTTTAAGTGTAAAAGAGATGGGTGCTGAACTCACTTCATTAAAATCAAAAAAGACAGATATTGAATATATATGGCAAGGAATTACTGAAATCTGGTATGGTCAATCACCTATTCTTTTTCCGATAATAGGCAGACTTTTGGATGATAAATATCGCCTTAACGGAAAAGAATATTCAATGGAAAAACACGGCATTGTAAGGAAAAAACCATTTAAGTTGGTTGAACAGACTAATGATAGTCTTACATTCGTTCAGAGTGATGATGAAGAATCTTTTAAAATCTATCCATATCATTTTGACTTATTTGTTACATTCAAATTAAATCATAAAGGTTTAGAAGTTTCACATAAAGTTGTCAACAAAAACAATTTTGTTATGTATTATTCATTTGGCGCTCACCCTGGATTCAATTGCAAAATCGGTGATTATCTTGAATTTGATAACCTTCAGACTTCTGTGATGAATGAACAAATTGACGATGAATCACTTTTACTCGACAAGCAAGTTGAATTGTTAAAAAATGAAAAAAGAATTACAATTAAAAAAGATACTTTTGACAACGATGCTTTAATTTTAAGTGGTTACACTGATAAAGTAATCTCTTTAAAAAGCGAGGAACATAACAGAGTTATCAGATTTAGTTTTGACTCCCCTGTTCTTGGTATATGGGCAAAACCAAATGCACCTTACGTTTGTATTGAACCTTGGTGGGGAATCAATGATAACCACGATAAAAAAGACGATTTAAGTCAAAAAAGAGGAATTATGTCTCTTAATG
>JAFSBS010000348.1 GCA_017437165.1 Clostridia bacterium | reverse complement strand
GAAAACAAATGTTATCGCAATAGAATTTGTTGGATGCGCGTGGTAAATCACGCGATGCTCACCGTTTGTTGCATCCTTTTTAACAGAATGATTCATAAGGTGTGCAGGTAATTCACTTGTAGGTCTGCCACCACTTTTGAGCCCCCATAAAATTCTATAATTTTCGCCTAAATCATCAATTTCAATAATAGCGATATTGTTCTCTTCGTCACCTTTAATGTTTGCAAAAAATTTACCGCTACCTGAAACTAAAAAGTATTCATTTCTAAGATTTTTTACAGTAGCACCAATCGGCACAAATTCTTTTGAAAAATCGAGTAATGGTCTCACACTTTCAATTTCAACCGCTTTTATTCTGTATGAGAGATTACCACCATTTCTTTCGTGCCATCCCCTCGAATACCCATCATTTGCTATTTTTGCGTAATCTTTTACAAAAGGAGCATCTGTTACATGTTTAAACATTTAAAATCAACCTCTCAAGCTCAATATATCTTTTTCATATTTTATAACTTCTTCATACCAATCATTTTTTCCCGGTACATTATTACGATTACAAAACTCTTCCCAAACATCAAAAAGCGGAAGTGTTTTTAGTTCTTCAGAAAGAGCAAACATCTTTGTGAAATCACCTTTGTCCTGACAATCTTTCAACACATCAAATGGTGTAAGAAGTGCAAATAAAAGTGCTTTTTGCATATTTCTTGTTCCTATTACCCAAGCTGCAACACGATTTATAGATGCATCAAAGAAATCGAGACCTATAAATGTTCTATGGAGTGCGTTACAACGAACAAGTTCTTTTGCCATTTCTTTTAATTCGTCTTCAAATGCTACAACATGGTCACTATCCCAGCGGACACCACGTGTAACGTGAAGTGCAAGATTTTCAGAGAATAAAAGAAGTGACGGGATTTTATCCGAACAAACTTCTGTAGGATGGAAATGCCCGTTATCAAGAAGACACATAACATCATTTTTTGCAGCGTAGTTCATATAAAACTCGTGTGAGCCTACCGTGTAAGATTCAACGCCTATACCAAATACCTTTGATTCAACTGAATCTACAAGATATTTTTTATCGTACTTAACAGAAAGAATTTCATCAAGTGACTCTTTAAGACGCATACGCGGACCTAATCTGTCAGCAGGCACTTCTTTATATCCGTCAGGAATCCAAATATTATTAAGGCAAGTCACACCTAATTCCTTACCTATATAAGCACCTATTTCACGCATTGCTTTACAATGGTCAATCCAGAAACGTCTTGTTTTTTCATCAGGATGAGAAAGTGTAAGACCATCTGCTGCCATCGGGTGAGAGAAAAGAGTCGGATTAACGTCAATACCTAAGCCACGTTCTTTTGCAAAATCAATCCACTTTTGGAAATGTTCAGGTTTTAATTTATCACGCGAAACTTTTTCATCTGTAATTGCATAAATTGCGTGAAGATTTATTTTATGAGTACCCGGTATGAGTTTTAACGCCATATCAATATCACTCATAAGTTCTTCGGGTGTTCTTGCTTTACCCGGATAATTACCCGTTGCCTGAATACCTCCTGAAAGAGCGTCATTGCTTTCGAAGCCGTTAATATCGTCACCTTGCCAGCAATGCATTGAAATCTTTGTATTCCCAAGTGTTTCAATTGCTTTTTCTGTATCAACACCAAAAGAAGCGTAAATCTCTTTTGCACTTTCGTATCTTGAATTTGCCATTACGATTTCCCCTTACTTTTTAGAAATTGCAAGTTTTGCTTTTTTCACTATATTTTCTGCATCAAGTCCGTAGAGATGTAAAAGTTCAACTGCCGGACCTGATTTGCCGAATTCATCATTAACACCAACTCGAACAACAGGAACAGGGTACTCTTCTGCCACAACTTCAGCAACTGCACTACCAAGACCACCAATAATATTGTGTTCTTCTGCTGTAACTATGCAACCCGTTTTCTTTGCCGCTTTAATAACTGCTTCATTATCAAGTGGTTTAATTGTGTGCATATTTATAAGTTCTACAGAAACACCTTCTGCTTCAAGTGTTTTTGCCGCTTCGATTGCTTCGTTAACCATAAGTCCTGTTGCAATAATTGCAACATCTGTACCTTCTCTTAATGTAACTGCTTTACCTATTTCAAATTTATAATTTTCGTCAAATAATCTCGGCACTGCAAGACGACCAAAACGCATATATACAGGGCCTTCATATTCTGCTGCCGCAAACACTGCCGCTCTTGCTTCAATATCATCTGCAGGGTTAATAATAACCATACCCGGAATTGAACGCAT
>JAFSBS010000038.1 GCA_017437165.1 Clostridia bacterium | reverse complement strand
GAAAACGAAAAGTTGTTTTAATTCATACTAATTGCTGACCGCAGGTCACACAATTTTTAATTTTTAATTTTTAATTATCAGTTTGGTTAGTTAATAACCAAACTGATGTCACTCATCGCATACGACACGCACGGGTGAATTATTCCGTGTTTTGTGTCTGCAAGTTTTCTGGAATCTACACCATTCGGAATGAATACATTACCTTTAGTAAGTCTTGCTCTGCAATAACCGCAAGAACCGACACGACAATGTGAAAGTGCAGGGATACCCGCTCTTTCAAGTGCTACTAAAATTGTTTCATCAGCAGGGCAGTTAATAGTTGCAATTACCTTGCCGTCTTTTTTTACTTTACATTCAAAAGATTTGCCAATGCTTTCAACAGGAAAATCGGGAATGGTTTTTATATCCTTAATCTGTGAGCCAATGTTAAGTCTTACTGCTTTTCTTTCTAAATTCAATTCTGCAATCTGTGTAGAAATAAGTTTTAAAAGCTGTGAAGAACCATCAATGAAAATACTGTAATTTTCAGGCGGTGCGTATGCTTCAATAAGTTGTTTTGTAATGAAACCGCGTTCATAATTTTCAACTTTTTCATCGCTGAATACAAAAATTACTTTGAAGTTTCTTGTTCTTTTTTGTATTTCTAAAAGTTCCTCCATAAAAATAGCCGAGCTTTTTTCACGGCAACTATAAAACAATGTAAGGTTAACATCAAGACTTTTTTCTTCAATTGCTCTTGCCATAGATAAAAATGTAGGAATACCGTCGTTATCTGCTATACCAATTACAAACGGATAATCTCTCAAGGACTGGTAATAAAAATTGCCAAGTGGAGCAGAGGCAACAATTTCTGTGCCTTTCTGCCACGTGTTAAAAATGTGAGTTGTTGCAAATCCGTGAATAACTCTTTTGACTTTTATCATATAAAAATCCTCATAATAAGAGTCATAAGGTGAAGAACAAATTGTAAAAGGTCTTGTAACAACAGAACTACCAATATTTAAAGTTATGCTTAAATATTGCCCCGGTCTGAAAAATGCGAGTTTGCCTGTACCGTGAGAAGTGTCGGGTACTAAAATATAACAACGCTCGTCAGAACTCATTTCAATAACTTCTTTAACTTTTAAATACTGAACATCAGGGTGTAGAAAATTTGCTGTTGAGTTTACTACATAGTTTTTCTTTACCGGTGTAGAAAGTGCTTGATTTATAACGGATTTTCTGCGTTCAGGTATTCTTACAAATTCTGAAAAATCTTTTAAAGGGGAGTTGACTTTAACTTTATCTTTCATTTATTTTCCCCCTTATCATTATTTTCTATATCATAAAGTGTAGCGAAAGCAGTGTTTCTGCCTGAAGAAATGGCAGAGGCGTAACCTATGTGTTGAGTATCCCAACCACCACAGAATCGAAGACCTTTTGTGTCACAATCACTTTCTTCGGTCATAAATCTTGAAAGCACACTATCCCATTCATCGCAAGAATAGCCATAAATTACACCTTG
>JAFSBS010000347.1 GCA_017437165.1 Clostridia bacterium | reverse complement strand
CTTCACTTTCAGTTATTGTTTCAGAAATTTCTGTTGTGCTTACAGGTTGTTCTTCTCTCTTTTTGTCATTTCCTGAAGTTACAAAACCGATTACTGCAATCACAGCAATAATCAAAATTATAACTACAAGTTGCTTTTTCTTGTCTTGTTTATTATTTTTGTTTTCCATATCATCCACCCTTTAAATCATTGTCCTTTTTTTCTTTTACAATTTTTCTTATCCATTTTTCAGTGTAGCCATATTTTATTGCTAACTCTCTTATATTGCTCCCGTTGTATTCATTGACTATCTGCTCTCTTATAAAATCTCTGCTGAAAAGCTCAACAGGAAAAAACATCTGCGTTCCTCTGTATTTAGAATGAATTTTTAAAACTGTTTCAACTCCTAAAAAAGATGCCAGTTCACTGTAAGAGCCATTCAGATTTTCCCCTTTTATTTTTTTGCTGTCTAATGTAACCACTCCCCCACAATTTTCTTTTTTTAAATTATAAAACAACTGTTTGGAAGTGTGTAGAGTCTTTGTTCAGGAAACATTTTCTTGTAAAATTCCTTTTTTAATAAAAAGAAAGCACCCATTTTTCAATGAGTGCTTTGTTTCAGACCTTTTCGTTTATCACTTTTATTAACTTTTTTAAAATATCATAATCAAAATTCATAAATGGTTGTTTTTTTAATTGTTGTCCGGTCAATTTTTTAAACCAGACTGCACCTGCTAAAAATCTGCCATAATCTTCAGAGAGATGAAAACTGTCACGACAGAGTGACAAACCGCCATTTTTATAATCAAATTCGGGAATAATTTCTCTTACCAGTTGAACAATATCGCCTGTAGGAATAATTTCTGCATTTATTAAATCACTTGCTTTTTTACTTGATTCTTTAATGCTCAAATACATTTCTTTCTGATTACTGTTGTAGTTTAAAAATCCTTCGTGAAGCGAGCCGATTTCATAACTCCATGTTTCGTGAAAATAAATTTTAGCAGTTGGCACTTTTTCTTTTACAACCGCAACTAAATCGGTTAAAAATGGCATGAAACTATCAAAAATACCGCTAAACGCACTCGCCTGCTGAACAGTGACTACATCCCACTTTTCCATAGTAAGTGCTTCATTTATACTGATTTTTCTTGTTGCTTCATTTCCGTTTATTTCTAAATCGTAAAACGCATTGTTTGCAGTATAATTTATCCAATGTGTCTCAAGTGAACAACCGCCAATAAAAAGATTGTAGCACTCTAAATTCACACCATTCTGCTCTGCAATACTATGTAAAAACTTATGAGAATCAGTTGAAAAACTGTTGCCTATTGATAAAAGTTTCATTCTATAACCACCATTGCGTGTATATCTACTTTCGGAACTGTGAATTTTACTTCTCCATTTATAAATTCAAATGGTATTTCTTCGTTATGTGGCTGAAGTGACACTTTTCTCGGTTTTTTACTGTGTTTCACGGAACATTTCACATTATAAAGCGGAACAGTATCTTCAATTACTTCTGTATTTTCACCACGTACTGTTGTGTGAGCATATAAAAGGTGCAAAATATTTCTTTGTTCTTTTTCCTGATAAGTGTATGTAACAACTGCCTTGTCGGGAATATCTACTGTAACTGTTTTGTCGTCACCAAGCATTTTTTCAAGAATTGCTTTAAAAAGCTCTTTAAAGCAGATGTGACCAAGTTTTGCATAAGCAGAAAAAATATCCCAACCAATATACGCGATATTTTTATTTATAACTGCCCCCGGGAAGCTTTCTTCGGGATTATTTGGTGCGTGCATATGTGAACAGAAGTGTTCAAGTGTTCTGTTAAAATACGGATTTTGCATACTTGCAACTACTTCACCACTATTAACTTCAAATTTATAAGAATTCGCACGCATTAAATATTCTGTAACACCATTTACAGTGTCATAATGCGGAATTAAATATGTTGGCGAAAATTCATTTTTGCCCAAGTATTCTGCACCGACATCAAGTACAAATTTATTGTTTTTAATTATTGATTCACCACTTGCAATGACTTTACCACCATTACTTAAAAACGCTTTTACTTTTTTTATAAATTCGTCTGAAACACCTTGTACATCAGGCAAAACAAGCAACTTATATATTGAAATATCCATTGTTTCATCAATGAAATTGTATAAATAATTGCTTTCAAGTAACATTCTGTTAGCGCCCGTGTCTGCTTTTACATCTCTGTCACCTGTGATTGATTCCGCACTTAAAACCGCTATATCTGCCGTGTTTTTGGCATTTATTAACCAGGGTTCTTTTTCTTCTACCATTGAATATGCCTTACCTATAAGATTATAGGTAGCCATATTCATTTCGCCTGATGGGTGCATCTGGTCACCAACGGAGCAACCCGCACCATTCATAATGCTTAAACCGGCTTCATAAATTAAAGCATTAGGATGCTTGAAACCGCCGAACTCACCCCACGAATGATGAAACTTACCTGTCATACCCAAAAATTCAACATCTTTGAGTGTTCGTGTATATGACGCAGAAAGTGGAAAATGGTCGTAACCCCAACCACCTGTTGGTAAACTTTCAAGTTCGAGATGCGTATTTTTCTCTATATAGCGATAATCGCCTTTTGGAATATGTCCCTGATTTTGAAAAATTGTGGCAGTTGCGCTATATTTTCTGACTGCATTTTCAGTTGCATCAAGATATTTATTAAAAACAATCTGCGAAAACTTCTCTCTGTCATTTTCATTTTCAATATTTAAGCCGAGTGTTTTCATATCCCTCTGACAGCTCTCGCAATAACAGATTTTTGGTGCAACAATATCGAGGAAAATACCACACGGGTTGTATTTTACCATTACTTCTTCAATCTGGCTGCACAAAACATCAAGATACCCTGTGTTAAAGCACAACTGATGAAAATGTACTTCATTTTCAAATTCCTTTTGTCTTTCTTTATCAAGCGAAACAACACACCGCCACTCGGGGTGTCTTAAAAAATCTTTTTCGTCAAATCCTGCAGAAATATAAACAGGCGCATTTACATTTATTTCCTTACATGCTTCAAGTTGTGCGCCTAATAAATCAAATTTTAAAGTAGGGTGCATTTCGTTAGCTTCTGTCGGGTGGTAAGACCAGCCATGATGACATTTTGAAAAAACGGTAATAGAATCAACGTGCCCTGCCTTCAAAGCACTTTGAAACTGCTCTTTACTGAACTTGTCGCCAACCGGTACAAATTCACTTGTATGAAAATCAAGGTGTACTTGCCTTTTTCTTAACATAAAAACATCTCCGTTTGTATTGATTTATTGTTTTTATTATAAGATATACAATGAGCATTTGCAACTGAATAATTATTTAATTAAACTTCATGATTAAAACGTTTTGCGGTTATAACCCGAAAAAGTTTTTGAGTTAAATTACAAAAATAAAACACCTCGATACTATTTTTCTTAATATCAGGTGTTCAATCTTTATCTGGAATATATTGCATTATATCCTCTACATTACACTTTAAAATCTTACAAAACATTT
Organism: Clostridia bacterium; assembly: GCA_017437165.1. Taxonomy (GTDB): domain Bacteria; phylum Bacillota; class Clostridia; order Oscillospirales; family Acutalibacteraceae; genus DTU089. The sequence goes on along the minus strand of JAFSBS010000347.1, from coordinate 5,891 downwards.
CTATTGTGTGTGTGCTTACACTTTCATTTCTTTTCATCCTTGTTATTTGTCCTGGACTTACTCCATATTGCTTTATAAGTGCATACTGAGATATGCCTTTTTCTTTCATTATAACCCACAAATTGTCATAGGAAATCATATCATCACTCCCTACTTGACATATTAACCGATTATGATATATAATAATATTAACCAATATTGGTTAATATTATTTAAATCGGAGTGATTAATATGAAATTTTGCTCTTACTGCGGCAAAGAAATTTCAGAAGAAACGGATTTATGTCCTTTTTGTAGAAATCCTTCAAGCCATACATCTAAAAATACTAAAAAAAAGAAAAAACCTGGTTGCTTAATCGGATTAGTTGTTGCTTTGCTTTTCTTTATCCTTTTTGTTATGCTACTATCTACTGATAACAGCACAACTACTACCAAAGACGATGGTTCACAAGCAATTTCTTCCGAGGAAAGCAATGCTCTTCAAACCTATAAAATCGGTGATAATGTTACAGTACACACCAATCGAGGCGACTATTCATTAAAATTTACTGGCGTACGAGAAACAACTCAACGGAATGAGTTTGCAGATGAAAATCCTCAACGCGTTATTATTCTCGAATACGAATACAAGAACATTTCTTTCGATTCTGATGTTGTCGTTAGCTTTTTATATTTACGTGCTTATGATAAGGATGGTAACGCTTTAACTATTTATCCAGACATCTCTGTAAAAGAAACTACAAATATTAGCCAAGGGAAAACTGCTACTGCCTCTATCGCATACGGATTGGATAATAGCGAAAATTTTGTGACAGTGGATTTTTACGACATAACAATGGATTCACCCCATAACCCCGAATGTACATTCAATTTAACTTGGTAGACAAAAAGTTCCACCGCATTAAAAATGTGGTGGGACTTTTTGGTTTATTTTCTGTGATGTTTCTCGCTACGCTCAAAGTGATGTTGTGCTAAAGCTCAGTGATGTTTTACACTTAAAGTGTAAAGTGATGTTAAGTTTGCCACTATATTTGCGAAGCAAACTTCACTACGAAGTAACTTCACTTGCCGTCAGGCAAATCATGCATCGTAAGATGCAAATTATGAAATTCATTTCAATTCACGCCAAAGCAAATCATTGCCACAAGGCAAACTTAGTTCCACAAAAAAAGCCAGTCCTCTCGGACTGGTCTTTTTATTGAGCTTAGTCTCCCAAAAGTCCATAGTATCTGCCCATCCAATATGGAAGAAGGTAAATATATGGCATTGCGGTTCTCATACCATTTGCACCTGATGTGCAAGGTAACGCCGCTGCTCTGTTTGCGTTTTTAGTGTTAATACTTACAAATTCTTCAACACCTGAATCACAAACAAACTGATTACCGTCATAGTTCATCAACACTCTTGAAGAATATTCGACCGGCTCTTTTAATTGCGGAGCGCAACCCAATTCTTCCGGAGCATAATCTATTTCAATATCTTTTCTGTAACTGTTATAAGTTGGCCATACTATAAGGTCAAGATTCATTTCAGAAAGTGATTTTGCCGCATTTTCAATATCGCAAGGACGATTTGTAAGAGCGCCATAAACTATATTAAAGAATGGTGAACGCTCAATTCTTTCATACTCATAATGGTGAGTAAGTCCCATTTTGAAAATTTCTTTTTGTGCTTCACTGTCTGTATAAACAATAAGCGGATAAATGTTTGTAAAATCAAGTTGGTCGTCAATGTGTGCTATATGAGCATCTTCGCATTTATACTGCATACAATTCATAGCATAATGATGTTTGGAAATAAGCATATCAAATACTTTATTATACTTTTCATCACCTGTTACGTGATATGTAGTTTTTAAGAATGAAAGAATTTCAAGAGAGTTTGTCCCTTTTTCAAAATACCAGCGGTCGTCATTATTAAGAAGGTCCGGTTCCCAGTTTGCCCATGTAGTAGGCACACCGTCAACATCACAAAGGTGGAAGTTGTTTTCTATAATATGGTCAGTAATTTTCTTTACCACTTCTGCTATTTTTTTCTTTTCTTTTTTATCAGCTACTAAATCAAAATAAATTCCGTAAGCGAAGTAGTGACCTGTCATTTCATCACTTGAAGTTTCACCCAACCATTCGCAGTCAGGGTTATCTTCGCAAACGTGCCACTCTTCTCTGTTGCCTGTTCCAAAATACTCGTCGTCAGAATATCTTGTTGCTCTTGCAGTAAAGCCTGATTTACCCGTAATTTCTGTGAGTTTAATCATTGCTTCAACTGCTCTTTTAGCATTATCTTTTGCTTCTTTTTCACCGGTTGCAGCATAACGGAAGCACTGACTTGCACAATAAAGACCTGTAAAAAGTCCGTCATTATCAGAATTAGGAAGCCAACCCGACTCTAAATCGCCATATTTTCTTAAAATTCTGTCAACATGGTAGCCTTCATTTCTTGTATTGTATTTAATTGTGTATTCGTCAAAATGCTTTGCTTTTTCTGCGAGTGTCATATATTGTGAAGTAATAACACTTATGCCTCGTGGAGTAACCGCTGCAATTGTGCCGCTTTCTGAAACGGCAATTTTTGTAACAGTCGGGTGCATAAGCCATGCACCATAAGAGAAATAAGAAATTTTACCTTCAATGAGAGTTACAACACCTGTGTTTGTTGCAAAATATTTTTTACCATCTTTTGCAAAATACATATCGTTAAAAGAACCGCTTGGGATTGAATAAAAATCGTCTCCTTTAAACCAATAGTTTCTGCCGTCGTAAATATTAAGTCCATCATCTGTACCAACCCATAAATGACCGAGTGCATCTATTTTAAGACAGTTAATTTTTCTTGACATAACCCCTGTATTTTCAGGAAGAAGCTCTGCCCAGTGGCGACGTTTACCTTTCATAGATAAAAGTCCCTCTACAGTAGAACCAACATAAACAGTTTCGGCATATTTTGCCTTATTGTCAAGTGCCGCGAGTGTAACTACTTCTGACGGAAGATCAACTATTTCTTTAAACTCACCATCATCTTTAAGGTAAAGTGTATCTTCAGTAATAAGCCAGAAAGAACCGTCAAGACCTGTAGAAACATCTACAACAGAACTCTCGAATTCTGCCTGTTTTTTAGATTTACCGTTTTTAATTTCTGCTAAAACTTTACCCTGTGAAGCATAAAGTTTACCGTTCTGTGAAAATAATTTTTCCGCTTTAAAAGAAAGTTTCTTTAAATTACCTTCACTATATTCATAAGTATTTTCGGTTGTAGCAATATAAAGCGTTTCACCTGAAAATGCAACAGAAATAACACTACTGCCATCAATTTCTGTAATAAATTTTTTATCATATTGTCTGAACTTACCAAAATTAAGAGTATATTTTTCCATAACAACGCTCCTGAAAATTTTTTGATTATTCTATCATAGCTTAACCCCAATTAAAAGGTCTTTCAAAAAAGTTTATTTCTTCTTTTGGTGGAATTTTCTGAAATCCTGAAACTTCGTCAATTCCGTGCGCCAATAAATCATCATAAAGTTCTTCTATTCGTTTGTGTCTTAAAACATTGAATATTGTATATTTACCTAAAAACTGATTTGCTTTAAAGTATTCCCAACTTAATGAAGCAGTTTCAACATTGAAAAGTTGCTCTTCGGTAATATCCGCAGTCAATGCCTTCTCCCACAAATCATCAAGGTCGGCTACTTTTCCCAACGGGTAGAACCCTGCCTGGTAATGCCAGTCAAAATCAAATGCGTGAGCAGATGCTCTTGTCTGTGCAGTCTGGATATCTAAAATTTCTTTTATATATGGTGCTGCTTCTTCACCATAGTAAGCCTTCATAAAATCCATCATATGATATTCAACATCGCAGTTTACATCCCATTGTAATTTGCAAAGCAGATAATTACGAAGCTCATTAAAAGCGGCAATATGAGTATCTCCACAGTTATAAATGTAACCTGTTATACCAATATCGTGCATATATTTCATTGTGCTTTGCATTGTTTCAAAATTTGAGAAAAACTGTGCGGTATTTATAAAGTTAATTGTATAATCGTAAATATATGTAGTATCGGCAACCTTTACCCAATTTTTAAAATCCTCTGCAATTACAGGTTCGTTATCACCAAAAAGATTATAAAATGTTTCGTTGCCATCCTGCGCACCGCATTCTGTTAAGGGGTGGCTTCTGCAAGCCTTGTGAAGTCCGCAAAGAACAGGCACAACATTTTTATTGCATTTAAGACTTAAGTCCTTTGGTGGTTTATCTGTTTCGTTATATGCATAAAAAGTGAACGTAAAATCAGGAAATTCATCGTCAAGTGCATCTGCAAATGCATTTGTAAAAAGAATCGTTGGTGCTGAAACACTACCATATTTTTCATAGAGTGCTTCGCAGTTTTCGCAACGACAATAGTTTGTGTTATCTTTCTGACCTATGTGAATATATTTTGCATTTGTTTCGTTTTCGAGAATTGCTTTACGGGCATTTTTAACCGCAACTTCTAACACCTCGGGGTTAGAAAGGCACACATGGTCATGGGTTTTAGTGCCTTCAGCTGTGGTCGCAAAATAGTCAGGATGTTCTGTTATAAGGTCATCCGGAACTAATTTATCTAAAGTAACATCCCATAAAACATAGGTTAAAGCACCACCGTAGTCAGTTGCTTCTTCCCAGAAAGAAACATTCATTTTAGTTCTTGCTCTGTAAGCATCGTTTGTACCAATAGAGTCATTTCGGCGAATTATAAAAGATGGCTCAACTAAACGATTTATTTTTGCATCAATTATAATATCTTTATTTTCAGGCACAACTTCAAGTGTGGGCGTAAACCATCTTACTCCAAGGTGTTCTTCTAAAAATGTATAAACACCATAAAGAGTGCCTCGGCTTTCAGCACCGGAAATAAACAATTTATCACCATTAGAATATATCAAAAACCCGTCTTTTTTAATATTTTTACGGTCGATTTCTACAATACCATTTTCGATTTCGGTTTCACCGATAATTATTGCCTTTTGCTCTGATTTGTAGTTGTTTTCTGTAATAATACTTAATTTTGCACCGCTTATTTTTTCAATATAATCTCTCATTTCTTTTGATGCGGTAACTATTGTAGCATCAGGATTATCATTTGTGACAATAACAAAATCACTCTTTCCGTTTTCAACAATTGCCATCGGCGAAGTTACTTCTTGCGGAACATATTTTGCGTTACTGTAATTTGCAACATTTTCAACCGGACGAAGACCTGTTATACAAAGAATAACCTCCACAAACGCAACAAAAGCTTTAAAAAATTCTTGCACAATATTCACTCCCTTTAATTTTTAATAATCAATTTATTTATTTTTCCACTTAAAGATAAAGCAAGCAAAATTTTTAAAATATCAGGAATTATAAATGGTAACACACATATCATAAAAGCACTCATAAAACTTATAGTGTCTCCATTTTTAATGAATAATAAAACATACCAGAAAGTGCCTGAAATATAGCAGACACCAAGTCCCATAAATGAAGCGATTAAATTTATTACTTTTTTCGATTTTTTATTAAATAAAAAAGTAATCAACCAAAATGTAAGAGCTGAAAAAATAAAACCTATAATATAACCGCCTGTAACATTTAAAAGAGCGCCAATCCCACCACTAAAGCCTGAAAAAACAGGCAGACCTATAACACCTAAAAAAATGTATATTAAAATAGAAATAATTCCCTTTTTTGCACCCAGAATATTCAGGCACAAAAATATAGCAAATGTCTGCAAGGTAAACGGAACTACAGACGGAATAGTAACAAGCGAACAAATAACAATAATTGCGCTGAAAAGAGTAATCAGGCTTACATCTTTTGCCTTTTTGTTACTCACCCCGTCACCACCTTTAAATATTTATTTCTTTT
>JAFSBS010000346.1 GCA_017437165.1 Clostridia bacterium | reverse complement strand
GGGGTTCGAATCCCCCTCTCTCCGCCAAGCCCGAAAGTAGCATAAACACTGCGTTTGTGGGACTTTCGGGCTTTAAATTTTGGTAAACTTTTGGAAGAAATTTCTTCGGAAAATCGTGTATCTACTTTTTTGAAATCCTTTTTAGAAATCGTGTAAACCCTTTGATACATAACGATTAAAAAGGAGTTAAAAAATTATGGCAAAAAAGAAAATCACAAAAGAAAGTAAAAACACAACCCCCGAAATTAGAAAACAGAGATTAACAAAGTTTTCAGAAGAGTTTACCGAAAGCGATTATCAGTACACTATTGATGACGCATATACTCGTTTTATGCTCTATCAAACGGAAAAGCGAAACTCAAAGGCAACAATAGACTTTTATAATAGGTTTTATAAAAAGTTCGCCGCATTTATTGATGTTAAGAGTACACCTATTACCGCCTTGACAACAATGAAAGGTTTACAAGCAGCATTTATGGTAAGTTTAGGTGATGTAAATGTGCAGACAATAAATGCTTATTTGCGAGGTTATCGAGCATTTGGCAAATATTGTGAAGAAGAAGGCTATATTGACGGATTCAAATGCCCTATTAAAGAAGTACAACCCGAAGTTAAACAAGTTTATACAGATGATGAGATTAAAAAATTACTTATTAAACCTAACATAAACGATTATGAAAAATATAGAAACTATATTATCATTGTTTTGTTGATGTCAACGGGAGCAAGAAGTAATACTATTTTAAATATTAAATTATCTGACCTTGATTTAAACGAAGGTACAGTAACATTTAATACTACAAAGGCAAATAAAACTGTTGTTGTTCCTCTTGAAAAGAAAGCGATAAGAGATTTAAAAGAATATGTATTAAGATGGCGACATTGTTCAAAATACGGATATTTATTCTTTAATGCTTATGGTGAACAATTAACAAGAGGCGGTCTATCAAAAGCAATAGCAAGTTACAATAAATCAAGAGGTGTTGAAAAAACATCAATTCATTTATTTAGACACACTTTTGCTAAAAAATGGCTAACAAGTGGCGGTGATATTTTTACTTTGCAAAGAATACTAACACACAGTGAGTTAGATATGGTTAAAAGGTATCTAAACCTTTACAGTAGTGATTTAGTATCGGCAGTAAATGAACACTCAATATTAGCACAAACAAGAACAAGAAGCGGTATGACGGTTAAAAATAAAAACTATATGAGGGATATTGCAGTTTAGTTTTAAAAGTGTGTTGATAAAAGCAAAGGAGCGGTTACACAATTAAGTGTAGCCGCTTTTTTTATTATTCGTAAAGTACTTGCAAACTTTGTAATATTATGGTACAATGCAAAAGCAAATTAAAGATATAAGGTTATTTGTATTTCTTTGTTTTTCTCTCCATACATACCATATCAATATGATATGGGAATTAAAATTTTTTATTTTAAAGGAGAACAAAAAAATGGAAAACAAAAAATTCAATTTCAGCAACCCTGAAAGCAAGAAGGAAATCACAAAGGACTTTATGAAGGCTTTTATTAAAACCAAAAGTCAAGACGAAATCAAGTGGTATATTGATTTATGCAAGAGTAACACAGTTATTCGCACTTGCGGACTTGACGATAAGGAATATAATCAGCCTGATTTCAAAAAGGTAAGAAAAGCATTTGTAAATAGGTATTTTCCTGAACTTAACAAGAAAAAATCTGCTTATGTTTCTTATCTTGATGAATTAGAATCTTTAATTGCTTAAAAGGTAACCGCTCGAAAGAGCGGTTATTCTTTTGCATATCAGTAGTAAAATAAAGGTTTTTGAAAAAAGTAGTAAAAAGTGTTGACAAATAGCATTTAATGTGGTAATATAATAGTAGTAAATTAAACGAAGGTTTATTTAACCACTAAACATTGAAAAGGAAGTAAGGAATTATGAAGTACGGATATGTAAGAATTAGTCGCAGTAAAATGAACAATGAAAGACAAGTAAGAAATATACTTGCTAAATATCCAACGGCAAAGATAATTGAAGAAATACACACTCGCACAAGTTTTGTTGGTAGAAAAGAATGGGATAAACTAATGAGACAAGTTAAAAAGGGTGATACAATAGTTTTTGATAGTGTTTCAAGAATGTGCGGAAATGCAGAAGAAGGTACAAAAATCTATGAAGATTTATTTTCAAAGGGTGTTGAGTTAGTTTTCCTTAAAGAGCCACAAATAAATACAGAAGTATTTAAAAGTGCTTTAGAAAATCAAATTGATATAGTTGTAAATACAGGTAACAATGCAACAGACAACTTATTAAGCAATATAGTAACCGCATTAAATGATTACACAATAGAGATAGCAAAACAGCAAATCAAGATAGTGTTTGAACAAGCCGAAAAAGAAGTAATGGATTTACACCAAAGAACAAAAGAAGGTATGGAAACCGCAAGATTAAACGGAAAGCAAATAGGCAGAAAAGAAGGTGTAAAGGTAGAAACAAACAAAAGCAAGCAAGCAAAAGAAATTATCCAAAAGCACTCAATAGATTTTGGCGGTAGTCTACAAGATATTGATGTTATCACACTTTGCGGAATTAGTCGCAAGACATATTACAAATATAAGAAGGAATTAAGGCAAGCATAATCGCTTGTCTTTTTTCTTTATGTAGACAACCGAAGTGTGTATTTTAAAAAAATAAGGTCGCAAGAAGAAGGTCAAAAAAACCACAAGGAATTAAAAAATTATTTTTTCCTGAAATACTACCCCCCCACCTATTGAGCCGCTCGAAGTCTTGTTTAAAAATCGTTTGGGCGATACTGTTAAAAGTATTAGTGATGATTTTCAAATATATTAGCGGATAATAAAATAGTTTACTGTTTAGTTAAAAGTGTAGCACATTGAAAGATGTGCTATATTTTTTTGCAGTATTACTATCACTTTCCGCAGTAAAAAGAAAAAAGGAGTTTGACAATGCAAGATAAATTAAGAAAAGAAGTAAAATTATTAAAGGCATTACAAGGTATCAGTTACAAAGATATTGCCGCAGATTTAGAGATAAAAACAAATAGCCTTTACTCTTGGTTAAGGGGTTATTATTCTTTATCTTTTGAAAAGTACACAAGGCTACAAGAAATTGTAAGTATATTAAAGGAGGACTAAACATTGAACAGTAAACTATTATCCGCTTTTGGTTACAGTAAAGATTATTATTTAACAGAAAGCGGTCATTTATTTAATGCCGCTCTCGGTAAGGAAATAATAAGAGATAATTTAAACAGAATATCAATTAAGGACAGTAATAATAAAACGGTCAGAATAGCCTTTAAATCGCTTTACAGATAGGTTTTTAATAAAGAGTATTGTAAGGACAGTATTAAGGACTTAAAGGGCGAAGTATGGAAGGAAGTAGAAGGAACAGAAGGAAGGTATTATGTCAGTAATTGCGGAAGGGTTAAAAGCCTTTGCGGATATACTGCTAAACTATTGTAGCCTTATGGAAATATGAGAGGCTATTTAATAGTAAAAATAAATGGTCAACACCAAAAGATACACAGACTTGTTGCAAGTGCTTTTATCGAATATGAACAACCAAAAGATAAAGCAGTAGTACATCACAAAGACCGAAACAGAGAAAACAATAATGTTAATAACCTTGAATGGCTAACAGTAGAACAGCATAATAAAATACCAAAAGTAAAAAGGATAAAGGACTAATGTATTATTTACATTATGAAGAAGAAACAAGTGTAAATTATTGTTTTTTGTTTTCTCTTTATCTATTGGCAGAAAGAAATACAAAGGAAAGAATAAATAATATTATCAAATATGAAAGTCTTTCCAAACTATCAAAGAGAATTGAAACCGAATGTAATTATAAAATATCATCTTCAACAATAAGCAGAATATTAAATAATAGTAATTATAATTTATACTTGTCGCACAACAAGAAAGATAAAACTATTATGCTTAATAATAACTTTAAGAGAACTAATAAAACGGCAAGTAATAAATTTGTTGTGCTGAATGATTATGAAATCAAGTTTTTAATTGCGGAAAATAATATTTTATTAAATAAATATTATCTTTACTTAAAATATTATTGTGGATATTCCAAAAGTAAAGAAAGCAATTTTACTGCTAAACAATTTTTAACCGCTATTGGCTATTGTGCTAATAGTGGCAAATTACTTGCTGAAATTAGCCGTATTAACCTTTTATTATCGGGTAATGGTTTTATATCTATTTAGAAATACAGAGATACAGAAGGCAAAGAAAGAAATATTTACCGCACACAAGAGATATAAAAGGCTGGAAGCCTTTTGTATCATCTTGTTTTACAATATTGTTTATAAGACTTAACCACTTTTTGCAAAGACCAATAACCACAAATTGCAAAAGATTTTAAATTCTCTTTACATTTAAAATCAAGTGTGATAAAATTTACTTACCACACAAAAACTTAATATAGGACTCACGCAAGAAGTGGCGTTTTTATTTAGGTAAAAATGCATACTTCTATTTTGGCATTTCTTGTGTGAGTGTTAAAAGTTTTTGTGTGGTAGCAAAACGAAGTAGCATTTTTCGGTGTGTGTAACTTCGTGTTGCACACACTTTTTTGTTTTAGGGGGGTATTGATAAAATAACACCGAATAGAATAAAGAATATAAGGAGTTTTAAAATGGAAGAAAGAATTATTATCGAAAGAAAATCAAATAAATCTATTGGTGCCGCTCTCTTAATTATTGCTTTAGGTATTACAATACCACTATTTTTTATAATGTGGTTTGTAATAAATGCAAATGCTTATTATTTTTATAGTAAACCCACAATGATTGATACTTTATTATCAGAGGATTTCTTTATAATAGTTGGTGTTGCTCTAATACCATTATTATTAGGTTTATTGTTTTACTTTTGGTTTGCAAATAATCAACTAACCGTTACTGATAAAAGAATATATGGAAAAGTTGCTTTTGGTAAAAGAGTTGATTTGCCATTAGATTCTATTTCAGCAGTTGCAATGACTATAGTATTGTTTTATGGTTTATCTGTTTCGACTTCATCAGGAAGAATAACATTCTATTTAATACCTAAAAGAAACGAAGTACATAAAGCAATTAGTGATTTAATAATCGAAAGGCAAAGTAAATCAAATGAAACAATAATTAAACAAGAGATACCACAAAGTAATGCAGATGAATTAAAGAAGTTTAAAGACTTACTTGATAGTGGTGTAATAACACAAGAAGAATTTGAGCAAAAGAAAAAGCAGTTATTAGGCTTATAAAGTATTTTATAATTCACTAATATATAATTAAATGCCGCTCCCACAAAAACCAATTCAAAGGTGAATTAAAACAATATATTAGTGATTAAAGAAAGAGGAATAATAAAATGGAAAAAAGTAAACTAAATATTGTAGCCGCAATATTGTTTGTATTGCAATCTTTTGTAGTTGTATTTTCTAATTTAATAAGTTTAAATTTATATCAACTAATAATATCAGTTGTTAGTCTTGTATTGTATGTTTTAATTGCAATAAATATAATCAACATTAAAAAAGTAAACGCAAATAAAGTTATAGTTTTATTTATTTTATCTTT
>JAFSBS010000345.1 GCA_017437165.1 Clostridia bacterium | reverse complement strand
TTTGCAGCAGAAAAAGAGTTAGGCGGAACCTACGGTTATATTGTTCCTACCGACTCAAATCTTTCAGCACCAAAAACATCTTATACATTTTACGGTAACTCTACTGTGCTTTACTTTATGCTTTTCAGTAATGGTAAAGAAAACACTTTTTACACCGTAGAAATCTTCTCAAGCAGTGATTACAACCCCGAAAATGTTGTTTCAAGTTTCACAAATGCTTACGCTGAGAAAGGTACTGCTCCTCTTGCTCTTACCTGGCCTTTCAAAGCAAATCCAAGTGGTACTTATTACGGAAGATGTTACACTTCTATTATTGATGGTGAAGAAGAAACAATTGATACATCCACTATTTATGAATTCACAATCAAACTTAACCGTCTCGGTAAAGAACAAGTTACTTTAACAAGTATAAACAACAGTAAAAGTGGTGTTGTTATTAAATGGAATAACTTAAGCACTGCTTTAAAATACAGAATTTACAGAAAAGCAAAAAACGAAACAAGCTGGACTAAACTTGCAGATGTAAAAGCCGGTACTACATCTTATACTGATAAAAACGTTACAAGTGGTACTAAATACTCATACACAGTAAAGGCTTTCGATAATCTTTACACAAGTCTTTACGACAAAACCGGTCTTACTACTGTTTACCTTTCAACTCCGACTCTTACACAACCTAAAGCAAGTACTAATGTTTACCCTGTTATCAAGTGGTCTAAAGTAGCGGGCTGTCAGGGATATTACGTTTACAGAAAAGGTGGTTCCCTTAACGACTCAACTACCTGGAAAAGAATTGCTACTATAAAAGACCCTTCAACAGTAAGTTACACAGATAAAACTGCAACAAGTCCTGACTGGCAGTATAATTATACTATACGTGCTTACAACGGTTCTTACGGTAGTTCTTACGATTCAACAGGTGTAAATTACAATTTTGCTACCGCACCTGTATTAAAATCTGCTTCGAGTGTTAATGGTGGTGTTAAAATCACCTGGTTGGACACAAACACCGCTGCAAAGAAATTCCACATTTATCGTAAAGCATCAGGCGAAACAAAATGGACAAAAATAGGTACTTCTACTACCGCATCTTATACAGATAAAAATGTAACAAACGGCACTACTTATACTTATACAGTTCGTACTGCTACTGCTACAAACTTAAGTTCTTTTGATTCAAAAGGTATTTCAACACGCTATATTCAGACACCTGTTCTCACAAAAATTTCAATAGCAAAAAATGGTGATACTACTATAAAATGGAATGCTGTAGCGGGCGTTAAAGGTTACTATGTTTATAAAAGTGTAAATGGTTCTAAATGGACAAGAATTGCAACAATCAACAATCAGAAAACTGTTTCTTATAAAGATACAACTGCTAAAAAATCAGGCGAAACTTATACTTACACAGTTCGTGCAATAAACGGTTCGTATGCAAGTTACTACAACACAAAAGGTCTCTCTGTTATGTACCTCACAACACCAACAGTTACTGCAAAGAATGAGTACACAGTAGAGCAAGGAAGTTCTGTAAAACTTTCATGGAATTCTATTCCGGGTGCAAAAAGTTATCGTATTTACAGAAAAACTTCTGCAGATTCAACATGGACTCTTCTTGCAGAAGCATACGCAGATAAAGTTTATTACGATAAAACTGCTGAAAGCGGTCTTAAATATTACTACACAGTAAAAGCACAGAATGGTACTTATCAGAGTGCCTACACTTCAACACCACTTATTTCAGTACTTGCAACACCAATTCTTAAAGATGCTGTTTTAACTGATAATGGTGTTAAAGTTACCTGGGACGCTGTTGGCGGAGCAACAAGTTACATTGTATTCAGAAGAACACTTACAGGTGCCTGGGAAAACATCGGCACAGCAACAACTACTGAATACATTGATACTTCTGAAAATTCTGCTACAACACCATACATTTACACAGTACGTGCAGTTTCCGGTGACTTAAAGAGTAATTATATGATTAATGGTATCAAGAACTTCGTTTCAGTTGATTCTGTAGATGCTATATTTGAAAACAACGTTGAAGCAAACACTGCATTTGTTAACTTAACATGGGTTGCTTCAGGTTCTGATTCATACGAAATTTATCGTTCGGATAATTCAAATGCATCTGTTCTTATTGCAACAGTTTCCGCTACAGATGCACAGAACTTCATCGATGACAAAATAATTCAGGGTACAACTCATATTTATACTATTAAGCCAATTAAAGAAAACAAACTTTCAATTTCTATTGACTCTGAAGCAGTAAAATGGGATTTCCCACCTGTTCCTGTAGTTAAAGTTCTTGCAGTTCCTAAGTACGCTAACACAGAATATGCAGATAGAATCGAAATTTTCTGGGAAGGTGTAGAAACCGCTGAAACTTACGATGTTTACAGAAGAACTGCTGATACCGACTGGACATATTTAGCAACAGTAGATAAAGACAGCGAGTACACTTACATTGACACAGATATCGTAACTGATGTAACTTATTATTACAGTGTCAAAGGTGTGGCTTCTGACCGTGACAGTTTATTTGAT
>JAFSBS010000344.1 GCA_017437165.1 Clostridia bacterium | reverse complement strand
TTTACATTTAAACCACAGAATGCAAAAACAGGTATAATTTTTTACCCAGGTGGTAAAGTACAAGCAGAAAGTTATGCACCTTTAATGCACTCACTTGCAGAAAAGGGTATTCTTTCTGTGCTTGTTACAATGCCCGGTAATTTAGCGGTTTTAGATATGAATGCTGCAGAAGGTATATGTGAAAAGCACCCTGAAATTGAAAACTGGTATATGTCAGGTCATTCTTTAGGTGGTTCAATGGCTGCAAGTTTTATTGCAGAAAACAGTAAAGCGTTTGATGGAATTATTTTACTTGCATCATATTCTACTGCAGATTTAAGTAATTCGGAGTTGGATGTTCTTTCGCTTTATGGTAGCAACGATGGTGTTCTTAATATGGAAAAATACGAAGAATACAAATCTAATTTACCTGAAAATTTTAAAGAAGTTGTAATTACAGGTGGTTGTCACGCATATTTCGGTGCTTATGGTGAGCAAGAGGGTGACAAGAAGGCAACTATTACAAGAGAAAAACAAATTGAAATTACAGTAAATGAGATGTTGAAATTTATAAAAAATTAAAAAAATGCCCTCTTCGTGAAGAAAATACTTGACGAATGGGGCATTAAGTTTTAAAATATTTTTTGTTGATTCAGTAAAACTACTTATGGAGTTGATATAAATGATAAAAATTGGTCTTTACGGTTACGGGAATATTGCAAAGGGTGTAGAGTGTGCGATAATGCAGAATGAAGATATGTGTTTAACTTCTGTATTTACACGCCGTGACCCTTCTACTGTGAAAGTTATGACAGATGGTGTTTCTGTTTACCATACAGATGATATTTTGAATCACAAAGACGAAATAGATGTTCTTGTTATGTGCGGTGGTAGTGCAACAGATTTACCTGAGCAAACACCAAAAATGGCAGAGTACTTTAATGTTGTTGACAGCTTTGATACTCATAAAAGAATACCTGAACATTTCAGTAATGTAGATGAAAAGGCTAAAAAAGGTAACAAAGTGGCAATTATTTCTGTTGGTTGGGACCCGGGTATGTTCTCTCTTTTAAGACTTTATGGTGGTGCTATTTTGCCGGAGGGTGCGGACTACACATTCTGGGGTAAAGGTGTAAGCCAAGGTCACTCTGATGCTATAAGACGTATTGACGGTGTTATAGACGCAAGACAATACACAATTCCGGTAGAAAGTGCTTTAGAAGCAGTAAGAAGTGGTTCTCAGCCTCAACTTACAACAAGACAAAAGCATACAAGAGAATGCTTTGTTGTTGTAGAAGAGGGGGCAGACAAGGAACGCATAGAGAGAGAAATAGTTACAATGAAAAACTATTTCGATGAATATGATACAACAGTAAACTTCATTTCAATGGAAGAATTGCAAAAAAATCATAGTGGCATCCCACACGGTGGTTTTGTGATCCGTACAGGTAAAACAGGTAAAAATAAAGAAAACAATCACGTTATAGAGTACAGTCTCAAATTAGACTCTAACCCTGAGTTTACTTCTAGTGTAATTGTAGCTTACGCAAGAGCTGCTTACCGTCTTGAAAAAGAGGGGGACTCCGGTTGTAAAACAGTATTTGATATTGCACCGAAATATATTTCTGTTAAGTCAAATGAGGAATTGAGAGCAAGCCTCCTTTAAAATTAAGAATGAAGAATTTAAAATTTTGGAAGGCTTCGCCTTGATTATAATTACAGGTGAATAAAAATTAGTTTATCCTATCATTTTCAGTTGATTTTAGTACCAACCATAAATGATAGGATAATTTTTAATTTAAAGATTGTCACGCAATGCATACCCTCTGCATAATATACTCTATAACATCAAGTTAACTATCTCGTGGATGGAGTGGTATTATGACAAAGACTATTACACCTGTATCTTTCTTCTTTGGCGCAAATTCAAGAAAAGAATACACCTCGCTTTTTGGTTCTGCTTATGATAAAAAGACTGATGGTATGCATTACATTTTAAAAGGTGGTCCGGGCACGGGTAAATCTACCCTTATGAAAAAAATAGCGGTTGAGTTGGAACGAAAAGGGTATTTTGTTGAGCGTGGGTATTGTAGTGCAGACCCAAATTCACTCGATATTGTAATTGCACCTGAAATAAATTTTTCGATTCTCGACGGAACATCTCCGCATACTTTTGATGCTACTTACCCCGGTGTTACTGAAAGTATAATAAATCTTGGTGTTGCGTGGGATAAAAAGTACTTAAATGAATATAAAACTGCAATTATAAATTTAAGCGATGAAAATAAGCGTCTTCATAAAAAAGCTTCAGAGTATGTTACATTAGTTTCTAAATTACAACTTGAAACAATGAAACATTGTGACAGAATTACAAATCACGAAAAAGTCAAAAATTATATGGAAAGACTTTGTCGCAGAGAAATTCCGGCAAGAAAAAATTCGGAACGTGGTAAACTTAATAAAAGATTTTTAAGTGCAATTACACCGGATGGCGTAGTTCTTCAGTATGATACAATTGTTGCACTCAGCGAAAAAATAGTTACTATAAAAGATGATTATTCTGTTTTAGCACCTGCAATTATGGATTTTGTAGCAGATTACGCTTTAGAAAATGGTTACGATATTTATGCGTGTTACTGTCCGATTTTTCCAACTGTAAAAATTGAACATATTATTATTCCCGAACTTAAACTTTGTTTTTTTACAGAAAATTCTTCTCATAAATCTCTTTTGAGTAATGAAAAAGCAGTTCGTGTGACAAGATTTTTAAATAAAGAAAGTCTTTCTGATATAAACGAGACTCTTAAATTCAACAAAAAGACACAACAGGAAATGCTAAATGAAGCGGTGAAGAAAATTTCAATAGCAAAGGGTATTCACGATAGATTAGAAGATTATTATATAAGAGCAACAGATTTTTCAGTAATTGAAGAAATAACAGATAATTTAATGAAAGAGATATTTTAAAAGTGCCCACCAGCAAAATTTTTGATTTTACTGGTGGGTACTTGTTTTTATAGATATATATTATTAAATATTTGTTTAAGTTCTATTGAACCATCATTTTTCACGGTTGAAATTGTAACACCTTGTTGCCATTCACTTTCAGGTAAAGAAACAATTCCCTCGTAATCACCTAAATTATAAGCGTTGTAACTTGCATATTGTACATAGACGAGCAGAATTCCTTCAAGTCTGAAAGCAATATCGTTCACATGGTCATGACCGGAGAAAACAGCAACAGCATTGTTCTTTTTCATACTTTCAAAAAGACCGGAGTTGTGTTTTGAACAACCAACAGTTTCAAATGCTCTGCCATATAATATATCAGCATTTTCATTTCTTATAAGTTGTTTGTCTTCCTGTCTTATAAGTTCACCGTTTTCATCCCTTAAATAGTCGCCGTTTTCATCTAACTTAAATATTTGTTTATATTCAGGAATCGGAATGTGCATATAAAGCGAGTTTTTTACTTCGCCATAAGTATTTCTTAAAGATTTAAGCTCGTTTTCATACCAACGTATCTGAGATGGTTTTATGTAGTCATAACTATTTACATATTCTAACGGAACATTGTCATTAAGTGCGTGATGTTCAATAACATCTCTGCCTGAATCAAAAAAGAAAAGCGATTGTTTTATTTCACTTTCAGAATTCATTATATTTATAATGAAGTTACCAAATCCAAAAAGGTCGGGATTTCCGAATTTTGAAAGGCAGTGAGGGTAATCAGAAACACTTTTGAAAATAAGATATTTATAATAACTTTTTTCTTCTCTTGCTTCGTGGTTACCAAAAACATAAGCCCAATAAACACCGATTTCTTCCATCCACTGAGCAAATTGAATTGCATCTATTTGCTGAAATCTTGACTGGATACAGTCACCTGTGAATATAACAAGGTCGGGTTTGTTATCTCGGATTTGTTTGAATATTCTGTCGAAAGTTTTATCGTTCTTAGAATAATCTTCATCGAGATGCATATCTGTTGTCAAAAGGATTTTAAAGTCACCATTATCTATAGTGCCGTCCTCTTTGTATTTTGCTATGTATGTTGCGTTGTCAGTTTCTTTAATTATTTTAACATTACTGCCAACGTGGTGAATATCAACCGAAGAGAGAAATCTGTTTTTGCAGAGTTTTCCTTTTGTTAAATTGTAAAGTGGCTTTTCTGCATTGAGAACAAGTTTGATACCGTTCTGATGTATAAAAGTACGGATTGGTTTCATTGTAAATACCTTCTTATAAAAATAAAAATACGAGTAAATTTAATGTTACTCAACTACTATATATTGTAGCAGAAATGTCATTTTTGTTCAATATAATTGAAAGAATATGACATTTTTTGTATCATTTTCAACAAACTGTACTAAATGTATTTGTGCAAAAAGCAGAAAATTGTCAGAATGTGTAA
>JAFSBS010000343.1 GCA_017437165.1 Clostridia bacterium | reverse complement strand
TACAAATACACTTATGGTTGGTGTAGGTAAACTTAATATCGCTAACTACAAAATGTTCAAAGATGAAAATGGTTATAGTATGTTTACAGAAATAGGTATTATAGAAATTGGTAAAGATATTAAAGTTGCTATGGTACCGGGTGAATTCTGTGCGGACCTTTTAACAGGAGGTGCTTCACTTAAAGCAGATGGAGCGGTTTTAAAAACCGATTTTAATTATCCTACTGTGAGAGAACTTTTCGGGGATGAAACAATCGCATTCGGTTTAAGTAATGATGAAATCGGTTATATTGTCCCTGACAATGATTTTACAATGGGTGACCCGGGGAACCATTACCACGAACTTGTATCATTGGGTCAGTTTGTAGGTTCTTCAATTATGAAAGGTTTTGTAGAAATTAAAAAGGAATTGCAATAAAATATGTATGTAAACGAAAAAACTTTTAACACGCATCCCGTAATAACCAAAACCCAAAAAGAAATGGATGCATATTTGTTTTTAGAAGAAAATGGTGTAGATTATATTCGTGCAGAACACGATGAAGCAGCGACTATTGAACTTTGTGAAGATGTTGAGAAAATAATAGATTCAAAAATATGCAAAAATCTTCTTTTAACAAATAGGCAGCAAACAGTATTTTATTTGTTGCTTATAAAAGGGGATATGGTATTTAAAACAAAATATCTTTCTTCACAGATAAATTCTGCAAGACTTTCTTTTGCCAATGCAGAACAGATGGAAACACTTTTAGATGTAACACCGGGTTCACTTACTGTATTAGCGTTGATGAAAGACAAAGAAAAGAAAGTCCATCTTTTAATAGAAGAAAATGTATTGAAAGAGGAATTTTTTGCGTGTCACCCTATGGTGAATACTGCAACCGTAAAGTTTAAGACAGAAGATTTAGTAAAAAAAATTCTTCCTGCTTTAAATCGTGAATATACACTTGTAAATCTGGAGTGTCCCGATGATGAACAATAAAAAATGTATTATTTTTGACCTCGATGGCACACTTCTTTATACTCTTGAAGATTTAAAAAACAGTGTGAATTTTGCTTTGAATAAGTCGGGTTTTAAAGAGCGTTCTTTAGATGAAATAAGAATGTTTGTCGGTAACGGAATTGAAAATTTGGTGAGAAAATCTGTGCCGGAGAATATATCTGAAGAAGAATTTGAAACTTGCTTTGAAAACTTTAAAAACCATTATAAAATTCATTCTGAAGATAATACAAAAGAGTATAATGGAATTACTGAATTACTTAAAATTTTGAAGTGTAAAGGTTTTTTACTTGCGGTGGTTTCAAATAAAGCAGACTTTGCGGTAAATACCTTGTGTGCCAAATATTTTGATGGTTTGTTGGATATTGCTTTTGGTGAAAGGGAAGGTATAAAACGAAAACCTTGCCCCGATTCAGTTAATGAAGTTGTAAAAATTCTCGGTGTAGAAAAAGAAAATTGCTATTATGTCGGGGATTCTGAAGTTGATGTAAAAACTTCTCATAATGCAGAAATCAGATGCATAGCGTGTACATGGGGATTCAGAAGTAAAAATGTATTAGAAAATGAAAAACCTGAATATATTATAGATAGTCCTGAAGAAATATTAAGAATAGTAGGTGTAAATGAATGAAAGTTTTACTTGTAAATGGTAGTCCGCACGAAAAGGGTTGTACTTTTACCGCTTTGAGTGAAATAAAAAAGACTCTTGAAAGTGAAAATATCGAAGCGGAAATTTTCCATATCGGCACAAATCCTGTCCGTGGTTGTATAGGTTGTGGCGGGTGTGCTAAAAATAATGGCAAATGTGTTTTTGATGACGATGTTGTAAATGAAATAATTGAAAAAGCAAAAACAAGCGATGCTTTTGTATTTGGTTCACCTGTACATTACGCTGCACCTGCCGGTGCTTTGTGTGCCGTGCTTGACAGAGTTTTTTATGCCGGTAGCAGTAATTTTAAATTTAAACCGGGTGCAGCAATTGTGAGTTGTCGCCGTTCAGGTACTACTGCAGCGGTAGATTGCCTTAACAAGTATTTTACAATCAGCAATATGCCGGTTGTATCTTCTTGTTATTGGAATATGGTTCACGGTTCAAAAGCAGAAGATGTTTTGAAAGATGAAGAGGGGCTTCAGATTATGCGTGGAATAGGTCACAATATGGCGTGGCTCCTGAAATGTATTGAACTTGGTAAAAACAACGGACTCCGGCACCCTGTTCCTGAAGCAAAGATAAGAACAAATTTTATAAAATAATTTACAGAAATATCCTACACGATATTGCGTATCTTATTATTGATTTTAGAAGTTTAAAGTTGTATAATTAAAACATTGATATTTTTTGAAAGGGTGTTTTATATGAATGATATTCATACTCTTTACGATTTGTGGTGTGAAAAAGCGGTTTTAGATTCAGATTTAATCGAAGAATTAAAATCTGTAAAAGGTGATGAAGAAGCAATTCTTGACCGTTTTTATAAAGATTTGGAATTTGGTACAGGTGGACTTCGTGGTGTTATAGGTGCTGGTACTAACCGTATAAATGTTTATACGGTAGGTCAGGCAACACAAGGGCTTGCTGATTATCTTAATGAAACATTCCAGAATCCATCAGTTGCTATTGCTTACGATTCAAGAATAAAATCAGATGTTTTGGCAAAGGCTGCGGCGGGTGTTTTAGCTGCAAATGGTATTAAAGTTTATATTTACCCTGAACTTATGCCAACACCAATGCTTTCGTTCGCGGTAAGAAGACTTCATTGTTCTTCAGGTATTGTGCTTACTGCGAGTCATAACCCTGCAAAATATAATGGTTATAAATGCTATGACTCAAAAGGTTATCAGATGACTGATGAAGCAGCTGCTAAAACTTATGAATATATGAAAAAAGTTGATATGTTCACAGGTGTTAAGCGTATGGATTTTGAGGACGCCTTAGCGGAAGATATGGTTGACTTTATTGAAGATTGGGTGAAAGATGAATTTATTGAATGTGTTTTAGCGCAATCTATAAATAAAGATGCAGTTAAAAAATCAGGTTTAAAAGTTCTTTATGCTCCGCTTAACGGTACAGGTAATAAACCGGTAAGAAGAATTCTTAAAAAATTAGGTGTTAAAGAGTTAGAAGTTGTTAAAACTCAGGAAAAACCTGATGGTAACTTCCCGACTTGTCCTTACCCGAACCCTGAAATTCGTCAGGTGTTTGAAGAAGGTCTTGCTTTAACAAAAGAGTTTCCGGCAGATTTAATGATTGCAACTGATCCGGACTGTGACAGAGTTGGTATTGCAGTAAGAGTCGGTAATGAATATAAACTTATGACAGGTAACGAAGTTGGTGCTATGTTCTGTGAGTATCTTCTTTCATCACTTAAAGAAAAAGGTGAGTTGCCTGAAAATCCTGTTGTAGTTAAAACGATTGTTACCACACCACTTATTGCCGCTATTGCTAAAGAATATGGTGCAGAAATGCGCGACTTGTTAACAGGTTTCAAATATATCGGTGAATGTATTACTGAACTTGAAGAGCAGGGCGAAGAAGACCGTTATGTAATCGGTATGGAAGAAAGTTATGGTTATCTCCGCGGTACCTATGCAAGAGATAAAGATGCGGTTGTTGCCGCTATGCTTGTAGCAGAGCTTGCTGCTGTATGTAAATTAAAAGGTATAACTTTATGGGATTATATGAATGACATCTATGAAAAGTATGGCTACTATTTCAATCGCCTTGACAACTATGCTTTTGAAGGTGCTTCCGGTATGCAGAAGATGACTGAAATGATGGAAACTACAAGAAATAATATCCCGCAAGAAATTTCCGGTAGCAAAGTTATCTGGGTAGCAGATTACAAAACAGGTAAAATCAAAGATTTGGTAACAGGTGAAGAAAGTGAAACAGGACTTCCGAAGTCTAATGTTCTTTCTTACAGATGTGAAAATGGTAATACTGCTATTGTAAGACCATCAGGCACAGAACCAAAAATAAAGATTTATATTACAGTTAAATCAGATTCAAGAGAAAATGCTGAAAAGGCATTGGATGTTGTGTCACTTGGAATGAAAGGTCTTTTAGGTATAGAATAATGTTTTTTTCAAAGAAGTTTATAAAAGTAGTATGCTTAGGACTCGCAGTTCTTATGGGTCTGGGTGTATTTGCGGT
>JAFSBS010000342.1 GCA_017437165.1 Clostridia bacterium | reverse complement strand
GGTATTTGCCTTGGTATGCAAATGTTATTTGAGAAGAGTTTTGAATATGGTGAATTTGACGGTTTGGGGCTTATTAAAGGCAATATTGTACCACTTGAAGGTAAAATCTCACCTCAACTTAAAATACCTCATATTGGTTGGAATTCTCTCGAGTTCAGAAACGGTAAATCACCATTGTTTAAGTATATAAATAACGGAGATTTCGTTTATTTTGTTCATTCTTATTTTGCAACTGATTGTGATGAAAGTGTTATTGCAACATCAGAATATGGAATAGATGTTACTGCATCTGTTCAGAAAGATAATATCTTCGGTTGTCAGTTTCACCCCGAAAAGAGTGGAGATGTTGGTTTGAATATTTTAAAAGCATTTTGTGAGATGGGGGACTGAATAATGAATATTTTTCCGGCAATTGACCTTTATGATGGAAAAGCAGTCCGTCTTTTTAAAGGTGATTATAACCAAATGACAATTTATAACGAGAACCCGCTTGAAGTAGCTAAAGATTTTGAGAATGCAGGTGCAAAATTTATACATCTTGTAGATTTAGAAGGTGCAAAATTCGGTACAACTCCTAATATTGAAGTTATTAAAAAAATTGTTGATAATACCAATCTTTTTACTGAAATTGGTGGGGGGATTCGTTCAATTGAAACTGTTGACGCATATTTGAACGCTGGTCTTGACCGTGTAATTATTGGTACAGCAGCGGTTACTGATGAGGAGTTTTTGAAAACTGCTTTGAAAAAATATCCGAAACCGGGACAAATTGCAGTCGGAATTGATTTACTCGATGGATATGTTGCAATTAAAGGTTGGGTTGAAAAATCACAATATAAGGCAGAAGAGTTTTTTGATAAAATGACTTCTCTCGGTGTTACTACCGTAATTTGTACTGATATTTCAAAAGATGGTGCAATGAAAGGTGTAAACCGTGAACTTTACAAACAACTTTCTGATAAATATTCAATTGATATTACTGCTTCGGGTGGAGTAACTGATATCAGCGACATTGAATCATTAAGAAAAATGGATTTATATGGTGCTATAATTGGTAAAGCCTACTACACAGGCGCTATTGATTTAAAGACTGCAATCGAGGTGGCAAAATGATTACAAAAAGAATTATTCCATGCCTTGATGTAAAAAATGGCAGAGTTGTTAAAGGTGTAAACTTTGAAGGGCTTTCGGATGTTTCTTCTCCGGTAGCACTTGCAGAGTATTATAGTAATTCCGGTGCAGATGAACTTGTTTTTTATGATATAACCGCCTCTTTCGAGCAAAGACAACTTTTTACCGATATTTTAACCGAGGTTGCATCTAAAATATTTATTCCGCTTACAGTTGGTGGCGGTATAAATACTGTTGATGATTTTGACCGTGTTTTAAAATGTGGGGCAGATAAAGTCAGTGTAAATTCAGGTGCAATTAAAAATCCTGATTTAATCAAAGAAGCGGCTTTAAAATATGGTGACCAATGCGTTGTCCTTTCTTGTGATATTAAGCGTATTAACGGTGAATTTCACCTTTTTGCAAAAGGTGGCAGGGAAGATACCGGCATAAATGCAATTGACTGGATTAAAAATGGAGTCAGCAATGGCGCGGGTGAAATTGTTGTAAATTCAATTGATACTGATGGCGTAAAAAATGGCTTTGATATTGAAATGCTTAAAGCGGTTTGTAGTGTAGTAAATGTTCCGGTAATTGCATCTGGTGGCGCAGGTTGTAGCGAAGATTTTGTTAAATTATTTAATGAAATTCCTACAATTGATGCAGGTCTTGCTGCTTCAATCTTCCATTTTGGTGAAGTAGAAATTAAGGACTTGAAATTACTCTTAAAAGAGAATAAAATAAATGTCAGAATTTAATTTTGAGGTTCTATTATGGGTTTTGATAAAGAAAGTGAAATGACTATATTAGATGAATTTATTCCTGTAATTGAGAATACATTTATCGACCAACCGATGAGCACAGAAGAACTACCAACTTTTGCTGAATCAAAAGATAAGTTACCTAAACCAATCTGGGATAATCACAAAGATTACATTGACTGCTATTGGAGAGCCTGGGAACTTGCTTTTAAAAATTTAAGAAAACCACACGAAAATACAGGCTTTGTTTCGAATTTTATCGATACTGCATTTGATGGTTGTACTTTTATGTGGGACTCTGTATTTATGTTAATGTTCGGTAAATATGCAGACAGAATTTTTAAATTCCAAGGTACACTTGATAATTTTTATTCACATCAACACGACGATGGTTTTATTTGTCGTCAGATTGATGCAGTAACAGGTGAAGATATGTTTACTCGTTGGGATCCATCTGCGACAGGTCCCGAAATTATGTCGTGGTGTGAATGGGAATATTTTTTGAATTTTGGTGATTTAGAAAGATTAAAAAGGGTGTTTCCTGTACTTCTTTCATATCATAGATTTTTAAAACAAACTCATACATGGCCTGATGGTACGTATTTTTCAAGTGGTTGGGGTTGTGGTATGGATAATTTACCGCGTCAACAAAAAGGTTACTCTGAACCATTCAGTCATGGTCATATGATTTGGGTTGATGCTTGTGCACAGGCTCTATATGATTGCAGAGTTTTAATTAAAATGGCAGAAGTTCTTGATAAAAATGAATACATAAAAGAACTTGATGATGAAGCAGAACTTCTTTTTAAAGTAATTAACGAAAAACTCTGGGATGAAAAAACATCATTTTATTATGACCTTTGGAAGAATGGTGAGTTTAATTTTGTTCACCATGCAGGTGCTTTCTGGAATTTACTTGCAGAAACTGTTCCTGATGACAGAGTAGAAAAATTT
>JAFSBS010000341.1 GCA_017437165.1 Clostridia bacterium | reverse complement strand
TAAATTCAAGAATAAGAAAAAATTTTCGGCAAATAATATGACTACCTGACAGATTAAAAAGGAGTTGATATTATGTTAGATAGAATAGCATTGATTCTTGTTACTATCGGTGCGCTTAACTGGGGTGCAATCGGATTCTTTCAATTTGATTTGGTTGCGTGGTTATTTGGTGGTCAAGCAGCGATTATCTCAAGAATAGTTTATGTTCTTGTCGCACTTGCGGGTATCTGGTGTATTTCTTTTCTTTTCAGAGAACACAACGATGTACTTGAAACATCAACTACAGAATAAAAAAAACGGTTTAGGTAAAAACCTAAACCGATTTTAATTTTATTAAACATCAATTTTAACAATCTTATATGTCATTTCGCCTCTTGGTGCTTCAACAACAACTTTGTCACCAACTTTATGTCCCATAAGAGCTTTACCAACTGGTGATTCGTCAGAAATTTTACCTTCTGCCGGATTTGCCTGAGCAAAACCTGTAATCTGAAAAACTTTTTCCTGTGAACCACGTGTTGTTTCTTTAATTGTAACAACTGAACCAATGTGAACTGTTTCTGTGCTGGTATCCTCTTCCATAATTTTTGCTCTTGAAATCATTGTTTCAAGCTCATTGATTTCTGCTTCAAGTTTACCTTGTTCAGATTTTGCTTCATCATATTCGCTGTTTTCTGAAAGGTCACCAAAAGAAAGAGCAACTTTAATTTTTTCAGCAGTTTCTTTTCTACCTACTGATTTAAGATAATCAAGTTTTTCCTGAAGTTCTTTAAGACCTTCGTGAGTTAAAATAACATCTTGTGCCATTAAAAACATCCTCTCGAGTATATTATTAAAATAGATATTCGCTAATCAATAAAATGTATTATATAAAACCAAATTCAAAATGTCAAGTAAAACCATCAATTTAAAGAATTTATTCTATTACTATCGGGAAATCAGACTGAAAAACAACCTCTTCGTTATCTGAACATATTACGGTAATTTTGAGCTTTTGTCCTTCGACTGTATAAATTTGATAAACCATTGCATAAGAAATAATATCTAATACTGTATCATCCAGCAATGAAATTGAGGTTTCCGGTAATTTTTCCCTGTCTGCTATAACTTTTATATTACGAAAATCTTCATTATATTCAATTTCCGTTACATAATTCTTCTCATTTTCTTTTATTTTTTGAAAACCATCTAATACCTCTTTTGATTTTACTTCTTTAAGTTTTTTATACGCAGCTTCTGTCATCTGAAGTGTATATTCATTTGCTTCAATATTTTTGGTATGAAATACACCTTCTATACTATCAAGTGCTTCATAAAATTCAATTTCAGAAAAATCTTCGGTAAATGTATCACCCGAAATTTTTATAATAACATTTGATGAAATCTGTTCCGTGGTACTTGCTGTTTCTTCCGGTGTTTTATTACAACCTGAAAAAGCAATAAAAACCACTCCCAAAAACAGAATCAACGATAAAATCTTTTTCATAAAAACTCCTCATTTCCAGAGATTTTCAGGATAAACGCCATTTTTGATAAGTTCATTTACAGAAGCTACAACACCTGGTTTGTCTTCTTTGTAAGTAACCCCAAACCATTTTGCAGTAGTTTCTAAAACTTTAACAGTACACTTATTTTCTGCTAACATATCCTTAACAATAAAAGGTAAATAAAACTCGCCTTTGAGAGGATTGTTTACCAAAGCATAGTCTAAAAACTTTTTAAAATGCTCTTCAATTTCGTCGATAAAACTTGCAGGGAAGCACCAACAATTCATCGAAACATTAACTTCTTCAGGTAGTTCTACCCAGTTTTCTTCATCTTCTGTAAAATATATTTTACCATCTTCTTTTCTGATAATTTTTGTTCTTTCAACAATATCAGTCAAGAAATTTTCTTCATTAACAGAACAAATACCGCGTGAAACTGTTCCGTTTTCTGTTAAAGTATTATTAAGTTTATATGCTGCCATAACATAATTTACAGGTTTAGTATTAAAATCTGCATTTTCAATCCAATTTCCGACAACTGAAAAAGCGTCTCTTCCATAAAAATCATCAGCATTTATAACCATAAATGGTTCATTAACAACACCTTTACAAGAGTAAATAGCGTGGCCTGTACCCCATGGCTTAATTCGTTCTTCGGGAACTTTATACCCTTTTGGTAAATTACTGACTTCCTGAAAAACATACTCAACTTTAACGAGTTTTGAAATCTTGTCACCTACAACTTCTTTAAAAATCTGCTCATTTTCTTTCTTTATAATGAATACT
>JAFSBS010000340.1 GCA_017437165.1 Clostridia bacterium | reverse complement strand
GATTTTTAGCGATAAAAATATTCTTTTAAATATGGCACAAAGGGCAGTAGCAAAAATATCTTCGTTAACTAACCCGATGACATTTGTAATTGTGAATTTTTCAGCAGTTGTACTTATTTGGATAGGTGCAATAAGAGTGGATAATGGTGATATTTCACAAGGTACAGTTATTGCACTTTATAATTATATGGCACAGATTCTTATTGAACTTATAAAACTTGCCAATTTGATTGTTAGTATTACAAAATCAATTGCAAGTGCAGGTAGAATTTCAAAGGTTTTTGAAGTGGAAGATTCAGTTGTAGATTTACCTGAGTCAGATAATTATTTTGATTTTGAATCTGAATTTGCTGTTGAATTTAAAAATGTTTCTTTCAGATATCCTGACTCGACCGAAAATTCTCTTGAAAATATTTCTTTTGTAGTAAAAAAAGGGGAAACTATTGGTATAATAGGGGGTACCGGTTCAGGAAAGACAACTCTGATAAATCTTATATCACGTTTTTACGATATTACAGACGGTCATTTGAATATATTTGGCAGACCTGTAAATTCGGTAACAGAAAAATTTTTGCGGGATAATATTGCTATAGTACCGCAAAAAGCAGAATTGTTTAAAGGTACAATTAAAGATAATATTAAAATGGGTAATATGAGTGCAACTGAAGATGATATTCTTAATGCTTTAAAACTTTCACAAGCTGAAGAGTTTATTATGAAAAAAGATGGGGGCGTAGATTACAAGATTGAGCAATATGGTAAAAATCTCTCGGGTGGGCAGAAACAACGAATTACAATTGCTCGTGCTTTGATTAAAAATGCACCCATTATTATTCTTGATGATTGTGCGTCTGCTCTCGATTTAGCGACCGATGCAAAATTAAGAAAAGTAATAAAGCAATTACCCGATAACCCTACTGTGTTTATTGTGTCTCAGCGAGTATCTGCAGTTATGAACTCAGATAAAATTCTCGTTCTTGATGATGGTGAATTAGTTGGGATTGGTACTCACGAAGAATTACAAAAAAATTCTGAAATTTATAAAGAAATCTGCAACTCTCAGTTTGGGGGTGAAGAACAATGAACACTAAAAAGCAAATATTTCAAAGATTATTTTCTATAATTGGCAAATATAAAATAATGCTCGGTTTAACAATTTTGCTGGCAATGGTATTTGTAGTTATTTCATTGTATATACCGGTACTTGTCGGTGAAGCGGTTGATACCATTGTAAGTGCAGGTAATGTTGATTTCAAGGTGTTAATGTCAATACTTGTCAAGATAGTTATTATTGTTCTTCTTGGTGGTATTTCACAATGGGTTATGAGTATTATAAATAACTACATCACTTATAATACTGTGCGTGATATAAGAAAACTTTGCTTTGATAAGTTAATGAAATTACCAATTAAATACATCGATTCTAATGCACATGGTGGAATTGTAAGTCGAATTATAACTGATGTAGATACTTTTGCTGACGGACTTTTAATGGGTTTTACACAGGTGTTTACAGGTGTTGCAACAATTATCGGAACTTTATTTTTTATGTTTAGTATGAATCCCTTAATAGCAGTTGCAGTTATTATTTTAACACCTTTATCATTATTTGCAGCAAAATTTATTTCTGGAAGAACCTATAACTTTTTTAAGGAACAATCAGATAAAAGGGCAGAACAGACTGCATTAACAGAAGAAATGATAACTAATCAAAAGACTGTTAAAGCGTTTAATTATGAAGAAAAAGCAATTGCAGAGTTTGATTGTATCAATAATTCTTTAGGGAAGATTTCGTTAAAAGCAATTTTTTACTCCTCTCTTACAAATCCTGTAACTCGTTTTGTAAATAGTATGGTTTATATGGTAGTTGCTTTAATTGGTGCTTTTTCCGTCCTTGGTGGAGGTTTGTCTGTTGGTGCACTTGTTAGTTGTCTTAGTTACGCAAACCAATATACAAAGCCATTTAACGAGATATCGGGTGTTATAACAGAATTCCAAAACGCAATTGCTTGTCTTGAGAGAGTTTTTGGACTTATTTATGAGGATGAATATAGCTGTGATGGACATGATTCTTTTGAAGTTAAAACAGGTACAGTAGAGTTTAAAAATGTTTACTTTTCCTATAATCCGGATAAACCTTTGATTGAAGATTTTTCATTAAAGGTAAGCTCTGGTGAAACAATTGCAATTGTTGGTCCTACCGGTTGCGGTAAAACAACTTTAATAAATATTCTTATGCGTTTTTACGATGTTAATAGTGGTGAAATAGTTATAAACGGTAAGAAT
This sequence comes from Clostridia bacterium, assembly GCA_017437165.1. Lineage (GTDB taxonomy): Bacteria > Bacillota > Clostridia > Oscillospirales > Acutalibacteraceae > DTU089. The sequence continues at coordinate 1,402 of JAFSBS010000340.1, read as the reverse complement.
ATTAAAGATGTAAGCAGGGAAGAACTTCGTTCGAACTTTGGTATGGTTTTACAGGAAACCTGGCTTAAAAGCGGAACTGTCCTTGAAAATTTAATGTTGGGTGTTAAAGATATAACAGAAGAGCAGATTGTTGAAGCTGCAAAAATGACAAGGGCTCATAGTTTTATCAAAAGACTGCCAAATGGTTATAATACTGTTTTGAGCGAAAGCGGAGGTTCACTTTCTGAAGGTCAAAAACAACTTTTGTGTATTACACGAGTTATGGTTATGAATCCGCCTATGCTTATTCTTGACGAAGCAACTTCATCAATTGATACCCGAACAGAATTAAAAATCAGTAAAGCGTTTGATTTGTTGATGAAAGGTAAAACTTCTTTTGTTGTAGCACACCGACTTTCGACCATAAAAGATGCTGACAGAATACTTGTTATGAAAGATGGTAATGTAATAGAAATCGGAAGTCATAACGAGTTGATTGCACAAAAAGGTTTTTATTATAATCTTTACAAAAGTCAATTTGAGGTATAAGAAATAACCGGGATTCACAGCGATGTGTATCTCGGTTATTTTAGCATTTTGTGAATAGTCGCGTAAAAGAAAATAAAATGGCTACAAGTAAGGTTCTTGACAAGAAAAATCAGGGGAAACAAGAACTTTTTAAACAATTGAATGTAATAATAAAAACAGAAAGTTAAAAATGCTGTAATTTACTTTTTAAACAAGTAAATTACAGCATTTTATTTCTTATTTTAATTCCCACAATGCCGGATGCGGTAATAAAAACCTGCTTCTTGGCAGGTGGGTGTTCTCTCTATGAGTTCACGCTCCCTTCGTCCGCAAAAGCGGGAGGTCTGCAATCCGTCACAGAAGTCCGAACTCCCTTTAATTTGACATAGGGTTAATATTATCCGCATTTATCGTACACCGCAGGAATTACTTTTAATATTAGTCTTTTAAAAGAAATTATTCTTCGTCATCAAACTCAAAAAGGTCAGCAAGTCTTTCTTCAAAGATTTTACCTACTTCATCAAAGACTTTATCATCCTCAATTGGTTCTAAATAAATTTCGCCATCTTCTTCAACGACCTGAAGAATAATAAGTTCACCATCACTATCGATGATTTCTTCTGCTTCATCATAAACAGGGAGAAGCGCTACAAATCTACCTTCATCTGTTTCAATTCTGTCCAATTCTTCAAAAGTATGTTCAACACCGTCTTCATCAACAACCGAAACAAGATCAGGACCGTATTCTTCATTGATATTTGCAGTGTTTTCAAAATTATCAGCCATAATAATCACCAAATCCTTTCTTATATATTTAATTTTATACTGTATTTCACATTAAGTCAACAGTAAATTATTCCGTTATTTCTGCACTCCAAGTGAAAATTTTTGATTC
>JAFSBS010000339.1 GCA_017437165.1 Clostridia bacterium | reverse complement strand
ATATATAACATAATAAATTTTAGCCTTATTTCTGAAGAATGTCAACATATTTTATATCAGTTATTTTTAATACAAATTTCCAAAATTTAGTATAATTTTTGTTTATTATTTAACTATTTCTAAAAATAATGCCTAAAAACCTAAAAATTATCATAACATAAAAGAATGTATTAAGTTATAATATAATCAATAAGTTTCTGTTAAGGAAAATAGAAACTGAGTAATTCATAAAGGAGAAATTTTTTATGGCAAAAAAACCTGTTCAATTAGATGCTAACGGTTATCGAAAGTTTGGAATGCGTGATAAAATTGCATACGCTGCCGGTGACCTTGGTTGTAATATGAGCTTTGCTCTTAAAAGTTCAATTATGGCTATTTTCTGGACACAATTCATGGCACTTGGCGAGGAATTGTATGCAACACTTTTAGTTATTGTTCAAATTTGGGACGCAATTAACGACCCACTTTTAGGTTCATTATTTGATGCAGATAAGAGAAAATATAAACGAGGAAAATTTAAAACATATATTTTTATTGGTGCAATGGGACTTCTCTTTTCAGGACTTTTCTTCTTCCTTCCGGTTCCAAATGCTCCAAAAATGGCAAGATGCGTATTATTCGTATTAGGCTATGTTCTCTGGGATGCCTTCTATACTGTTGCTAACGTTCCTTATGGTTCAATGATGTCAGTTATCACAACAGATGGTTCAGAGCGTTCACAGCTTTCTACATTCCGTTCAATCGGTTCAATGGTTGGTAACATTTTACCTATGGTTCTCCTTCCTGTTCTTTGCTACGATGCAAGTAACAATCTCAAAGGTGAAACAGTATTTATTGCTGCTCTTGTTATGGGTGCAATCGGTCTTGTGTGCTTTATCTTTATGCTTAAAAAGACAACTATCCGTGTCGAAGAAAGTGAAGTTCAGATAAGCGAGAAAAAACAAAAATTCAATATTTTCAAAGCAATGGGTAACTTTATGAAAAACCGTGCAGCTATCGGCGCAACACTTGCTGCTATGGCAATGTTTATTGGTATGCAGGGTTCAACAACTGCTACAACAGTTCTTTTCCAATCATACTTTGGTAATGCAAAGGCATCAGGTGTAATTATGCTTATAAGTTACTTACCAATGTTCTTATTTATGCCATTCATTAAAAAGATTGTTGATAGATTCGGTAAAAAAGAAGCTTGTGCAGTAGGTGCAGCAGTTAGCACATTTGGTGCAGCACTTCTCTTCCTTCCTTTAGGTAATGAAACAGCAGGTTTAGTAGGCTATATTATAGCTCAGGCATTCTTTGGTTTTGGTCTTGGTTTCTACACATGTGTTTCTTGGGCTCTTATGGCAGATGCTATTGACTACAATGAATGGAAAAACCACACAAAAGAAGAAGGTACAGTTTATTCACTTCATTCATTCTTCAGAAAACTTGCTCAGGGTCTTGGACCTTCAGGTGTTATTCTTATAATGTCAGCACTCGGTTATGATGGTGAACTTGGTGCAAACCAACCATTTGAAGTTGCTGAAAATATGAAATGGCTTGTTGCAGCACTCTATACATTCAGTGCAGTAGTAATGTTCATATCAATTGCATTTATTTATGACCTTAACAAGAAAAAGGTTGCACAAATGACAGAAGAACTTGCAGCAAGAAGAGCGAAGTAATTAGCTATTGGCTATTAGTTATTAGCGATTAGTCATATAAAAATAAAATTTCCTATCATTTCAGTTTGCAATAAACTTTAATGATAGGATTTTTTATATCTTTTAAAAAATTACTATTTGCTAACTACTAATAGCAAATGACTAATCGCTAATAAGAGCTTCTTGTAATTTTTCGTTTGCTTTAGCTTGAGCTGCTTTTTTCTGTGCTTTCTTCTGTCGGGATTTATATGTTAAAAGTTCATTTACACACTCATCAGGTAAATCGCAATCACCAACAGAAAGAATATGCTTATTATAAAGACCTTTGAAGTTTGTGCCACCTGTTGTAAGTAATTTGTGTGATTTTGCGTATTTAATAAGTTCCGCTTTTTGCTCCGGTGACATATTTGGTGTGTAAACTTCAATACCATCAAGCCCGGCCTCTACTAATTTATCTAATAAATCGGGATTTTTTGAACGGAATGGATGTGTTAAAACAGCTACACCGCCAGCATCGTGAATTGCTTTTAAAACATCAAAAACATCTTCGTACTCGGGTGAATGATTTATTGAATTTTCGTTTTCAGGATTAAAAAGCTCATCGTAAAGGTCACTATAAATTTTGTCAGTAAAACCATTTTCAATAAGTGCCTGCATAATGTGAACTTTATAAACATTTGTAGAACCTGAGGCGCATTTAACAATAAACTCAGGAGTTATAGGATAGCGTTGAGCAACTTTAAGCATCATAAAGTGAGAAGAACGCTTTCTTAACTGTGAGTTTCTGCTGCAAAGCCCCTCTAATCTGTCAGGAAAATCTGGTAAATAACAAATTAAGTGAATTTCCTGATTATTTGTTTTATCTGTTGCAGAAAGCTCTACACCAGGAATAACCCTGACTCCCGCCCTTTCTCCTATAATCTTCCCCCTGACAGTACCAGCCAAGCAATCAAGGTCAGTAATCGCAATTGATGAAATATTACGTTTTTTTGCAAGAGAGATTAAATCTTCAATTCCGAGTGAGCCATTTGAAAGTCTTGTATGGCAATGTAAATCCGCTGACAAAAAAATCCTTCCTTTCGTAAACAATATACAAAAATTAAAATAAAAAATCTCTATATTAACGGAGTTTTAGCGCTTTTTCTATAAAAAAGCACACAACCCCCTAATATATTAAAGTGTATATATATTTTATAACAAAATCATTTAAAAAGCAAGTGTTTTTACCTTTATTTTTATAAAAAAGAAAAATATTTAATAAAAATTTGATTTTTTTAATACTTTATGGTAAATTTAATAACAAAAAATATTTATGTGAGGATATTCTATGTCAAAAAAATGTTTTGTTGCGTTAAGTGGCGGTGTGGATTCTGCTGCTGCGGCATTAGTTTTAAAAGAACAAGGTTACGATGTAAAAGGCGTAACATTAAGACTTAAACCGGGTAGTTTATCAGATGAAGATATTGCTGACGCAAAAAAGGTTGCGGATTGTCTCGGCATAGATTTTATAGTTCTTGACAGACGCGAGGAATTTAAAAAGATAACAGATTATTTTTGTAATGAATATTTAATGGGCAGAACTCCCAATCCATGTGTTTTATGTAACCCGACAATAAAATTCGGTGAGCTTATTAAATACACAAAAGAAAATGGTGGCGAATTTTTAGCAACGGGGCATTATGCAGAAATTCTTGAAGATGAAAAAGGTATTTTTTATATAAAAAAAGCACCATCAAGAAAAGATCAAAGTTATTTTTTATGTAAATTAAATCAAGGTATATTAAAAAATGTGCGGTTTCCTCTTTCTTCTTACACAAAAGAAGAAGTGCGAGAATTAGCAGAAAAAGCAGGTCTTGATGTTGCAAAGAAAAAAGACAGTCAGGAAGTTTGCTTTATTTCCGATGATGATTACATTTCATTTATTGAAAAAGAAAAAAATCCCGAAGCGAAATTCGGAGATTTTATTTCTTCAAGTGGTGAAGTTTTGGGTGAGCATAAAGGAATTTATAAATATACAATAGGTCAGAGAAAGGGCTTGGGTGCTTTTGGTAAACCAATGTACGTTTTAAATCTTAACCCGGAAAAAAACACAGTAACAGTCGGTGATAATATTGAACTTTTCAAAGATGAAATTTTTTGTGAAGATGTTTCATTTGTTTCAGAAAAAATACCTCAAAGCGAATTAAAATGTGAAGTAAAAATTCGTTGTGCGGCAAAACCTGCTGAAGCGGTTTTAACAATGACGAGTGAAAATACCTGCAAAATAAAATTCACTGAACCACAACGTGCCGCCGCCACAGGACAAACCGCAGTATTTTATGATGGAGATATTTTGTTAGGTGGAGGAACAATTGAATAATTTTGCAAAGCAAAATTATTCAAAGTGTGCAAGTGATAAGTATGCAAGTTACAAGGAGAAATTAGTAATTTTAAAAATATCCTATCATTTTTTGTTGAGACTAAATTCAACTTTAAATGATAGGATAAAGTTTTTTATAACTCTTGCAACTTGCATACTTGCAACTGAATTAAAGATAGTTCCTTATCTCTTTCTCCAACTTTTCTTCTAACTTAATAAGCCTTTTGCAGATGTCCTTTGCAAATTCTTCTGCCGCTTCATACTCGTTAAGATATTTATTGAGTGATTTAATTCCCATATCGCAACCGTCTGTCATTAAATCTGCAATTGTGCTATCGCTTTCGTCCATCATAATTTTCATATTTGTTTTTATCCACGACATACCTTTTGCAATCGGGTTCGGGTTTTTACCTTCGTCGTGAAATCTGTTGAGTTCTGCGCCTATTTCTCTATCTAAAGAAATATGCTCATTTTTGCAATCAATTAAAAAATCCTTGAGCTTCTGACTTTTTACATAGTCTAAAACATCATCTATTGACGCAATACCCATTTTTACACCTGCATCACATTCGCGAAGTAATTTTATTGTATCTTGTTCAATCATTTTAAAAACTCCTTTACTGTTTTTAGTAGTATTGGATTATTTTGGGGAGTTATACATATCAGGAGAAAAAATTGGGAATTTTGGACTTGATTATAATTATTTGTGGATAAAACAGTAAATTTTATCATTTTTTGTTTATCAAAACTTTAAATGATAGTATAAAGTTACTCGCTTTATCGTAGGGGCAGCCTTTGGTCGCCCGTCACAATAAAGTAAAAACGCACAATATATTACAAAAGAAATAAAAAGCTGTTTTTAGAGAAAGAGGGTTTTCTTTTGAAACAAGGTAGAGCTTCGCAGTAAGAAAAAATATTACACTCGATTTGTTTATAATAAAATAAACTAACTTCCACTACTACGGGCGACCAAAGGTCTGCCCCT
>JAFSBS010000338.1 GCA_017437165.1 Clostridia bacterium | reverse complement strand
GATTTGTTCCTTTAGCCTTTTAATAAAACGAGAGAAAAAATTTTTTGTTTCAGAGGAAGTAAGTGTTTTATTGAAAGAGAGTGTTTTGGTTTTTTCAGAGCTAAAGCATTTTAAAACACCTAAAAAACTTTTACAACTGTTAAAAGAAAATAAAAAACAAACTAAAAAGCTTTTATTTTCACTTACTGATTATGAAGGTGAGATTAAAAGTTTTTGTGTTTTAAAAGATTTAGTTGAAAAAATTTTTTCTCTTTACTTAGAAATCGAAAGAATAATTTTAAGTAATAATTAGGGTGTTAAAAGAAATGGAATTTACAGAATTAAGACGAAAACTTATTTTAAAAGAATTCAGTAGAATGAACGACGTTCAGAAAAGAGCCGTTTTTGGCATTAATGGTGCAACTCTCATTCTTGCTGGTGCTGGTAGTGGTAAAACTACTGTGCTTGTTAACAGAATTGCTTATATGATTAAATATGGTAACGCATTTGAATCTGATTTTACATACAGAGTACCGACAAATGAAGATTGTAAAGAACTCGAAGATTTAATCGAAAATGGTGGAGAACCATCTTTTTCACTTAAACCACTTCTTTCTGTTGATGCACCAAAACCGTGGCAGATATTGGCAATTACTTTCACCAATAAAGCAGCCAATGAATTAAAAGACAGACTTGTTACAATGCTTGGAGAAGATGGTAACGATATATGGGCAAGCACTTTCCACTCCTGCTGTGTAAGAATTTTAAGAAAAGATTGTGACAGAATCGGTTTCTCGAAACATTTTACGATTTATGATACAGACGACTCAAAAAGAGTTATGAAAGAAGTTTTAAGAGTATTAGATATTGATGAAAAGAGGCTTCCCGTAAAATTTGTACTTTCAGAAATAAGTAAAGCAAAAGATTCTTTAATGACACCACACGATTATATTGAAAGTGCGGGTTACGATAACAACAAAAAACTCATCGGACAAGCATTTGAAAAGTATGAAAATATGCTCAAAAACGCCGATGCTATGGACTTTGATGATATTATTGTAAATGCGGTTAAATTACTTAAAGAAAATTCTGATGTTTTGTCTTATTATCAAAATCGCTTCCGTTATGTAATGGTTGACGAGTATCAGGATACTAACCAGGCACAATATATGCTCACATCTTTACTTGCGGGTGGTTACAAAAATATATGCGTTGTTGGTGATGACGACCAGAGTATTTACAAATTCCGTGGTGCTACTATTGAAAATATTCTTTCTTTTGAAAATCAGTATGAAGACACCCGTGTAATTCGTCTTGAACAGAATTACCGTTCAACTTCTGTTATTCTTGATGCGGCAAATGCTGTTATTAAAAATAACCAGAGCAGGAAGGGCAAAACTCTCTGGACTGAAAAAGAGGGTGGCGACAAAATTGTTGTCAGAATTCTTAATGATGAACGTGACGAAGGTCGTTTTGTTGCAGATGAAATCTTAAATGCGGTAGCGGTTGGCAGGAAGCTTTCAGACTTTGCAATTCTTTACAGAACAAATGCACAATCAAGCAGTATTGAACGAGCTTTAGTTTATAATGCTGTGCCATATAAGGTTGTAGGTGGTCACCGTTTCTATGAACGTAAAGAAATTAAAGATGTTTTAGCATATTTAAGCGTTATTGCAAACCCTTCAGATACAGTAAGACTGCGCAGGATCATAAACGAGCCAAAAAGGGGAATAGGCGACACTACAATAAACAATGCGGCATCTATTGCCGATAATTTAGGTATGACTCTTTTTGAAGTAATATCTAATGCGAGTGAATATCCGATGCTTTCTCGTGCAAGTGCTAAATTAAGTGAATTTACATCACTTATAAGTAAATTGGTTGAGTCACTTGAAACAAAGCCGATTGCCGATTTCTTTGACGATGTTATCAATGAAACCGGGTATATGAGTTCATTGGAGCTTGACAAAGAAACTGCAGAAGAACGCAAAGCCAATGTTATGGAACTTCTTGCAAACTTACTTCGATATATGGAAGAAAATGAAGATGGAACTCTTACAGGCTTCCTTGAAGAAGTTGCTTTAATGACAGATTTGGACAACTATAACCAGGATTCTGAATCTGTTGTAATGATGACGTTACACTCTGCAAAAGGTCTTGAATTTCCTGTAGTATTTATTGTTGGTATTGAAGAAGGTCTTTTCCCGGGAAATCAGGTGATGTATGACCCAAGTGAAGTTGAAGAAGAAAGACGCCTTTGTTATGTTGGTATTACACGTGCAAAAGAAAAACTTTATTTAACAAACGCCCGTTCAAGAATGTTGTTTGGTAATACTTCATTTACTCGTCCATCAAGATTTTTAACAGAGATTCCTACTGAACTTATGGATGAAAAATCACCATTCAACCAACCGCAAAGAACTGCAACTTCATTTGGTAGTACTTATGGTGGTTCTTCGTATGGTGGTGGATTTTCTCGTGGTTCTTCTTCAAATACAAGAAGTGCTTCACAGAGTAAACCAACTTCTATTCCATCAAAATCTGCACCGGACCCGAAATATTCAAGAGGCTTCAGCGGTATGGGTAACAAAAGTGCAAATTCAGGTAATGTTACTCTTGACTTTAAAGTCGGCGATTCAGTAGAGCATAAAGCATTCGGTAAAGGTCTTATTGTCAGCGCAAAAGCTATGGGTGGCGATATGCTTTTAGAAGTTGCTTTTGATGACGTGGGTACTAAAAAGTTAATGGCGAAAATGGCAAAGTTAACAAAATGCTGAATTAAGTATGAATCAGGGAACTATGGTTGACAGCGAAATGATTTGATTATCAATGGTTTTGTCGTTGTTTATATTTTAATTTAACAAGAAAATCAGGTTGTTGATTAGAAACACCTCAATCGCAGAACACCTGATTTTTCGTAAAGATGTAAAAATTCATATAATGAAACAAAACTCAGTTAATTGATTTCTGAATCAGTTAACTGAGTTTCTTGTTATCTGATAGCTGACACCTAAACTTTATTGACACAAAAAAACTTTTAATATATAATTAACTAACAAGCAAAAATAGGAGTTGATTTTACTACGTTCACACATCTTCACGTTCATACCGAATATAGTCTTCTTGACGGTGCTTGCAGAATAAATGATGTTCTTGATTTTGCAAGTGAACAGGGTATGAAAAGCCTCGCTATAACTGACCACGGAGTTATGTTTGGTGCGGTTGAATTTTACAAAAAAGCAAAAGAAAAAGGAATAAAACCAATTATAGGGTGCGAGGTTTATGTCGCGCCCCGTTCTCGTTTTGACAAAAACCACGCTTTAGACAGTGAACGCAGTCACCTTATATTACTCTGTAAAAATGAGACCGGTTATAAAAATCTTATCAAACTTGTTTCACTTGCGTGGACAGATGGTTTTTATACTAAACCACGTGTTGACCATGAAATATTAGAACAATATTCAGAGGGGTTAATTGCGCTTTCTGGTTGTCTTTTTGGTGAGGTCGCAAAGTCAATACTTGCTCGTGATTTTGAAAATGCAGAAAAAACTGCACTCTGGTATAAAAATACATTCGGTGATGGCAACTATTATTTAGAAATGCAAAATCACGATATGGTAGAAGAACGCGAAGTAATAAATGGTATAATGAAAATCAGTCAGAAATTAAATATTCCTGTTGTTGCTACAAACGATGTTCACTATACAAGAAAAGAAGACGCCGATATTCAGAGAGTTTTAATTGCTATTGGTACAAACAAAACGGTTAATGAAGATAATGCACTTTCTTTTCCAAATGATGAATTTTATTTAAAAAGTGAAGAAGAAATGTGTGATGCATTTTCGTTCTGTGAAGATGCAATTACAAATACACAGGTTATTGCAGATAATTGTAATTTCGATTTTGAATTCGGTGTTTCAAAATTACCACTTTTTGATATTCCCGAAAGTGATCACGCGTTATATTTAAAAAATCAATGTCTTAAAGGCTTACAAGAACTTTTCGGAACAATTCCCGAAGAGTATGAAGAACGTCTTTTATATGAACTTTCAGTTATTCACGAAATGGGTTTTGACGATTATTTCTTGATAGTTGCAGACTTTATTTCGTTTGCTGTAAAAAATGGCATTCCGGTAGGACCTGGTCGTGGTTCTGCGGCGGGTAGCCTTGCGGCATTTGCTTTAGGTATTACAGGTATTGACCCTATAAAAAATAAACTTCTCTTTGAAAGATTTTTAAATCCTGAAAGAGTCAGTATGCCGGATATTGATATCGACTTCTGCTACGAACGTCGTGGCGAGGTTATTGACTACGTTATAAAAAAATATGGCGTAAATAAAGTTGCTCAGATTGTAACTTTCGGTACATTACAGGCAAAAGCGGCTATTCGTGATGTTGCAAGAGCGTTAGGACTTCCTTATAGCACAGGCGATGTTGTTGCAAAGCAAATTACCCGTGATTTCCCTGATATAAAAACTGCACTTTCAAAAAATAACGAACTAAAAAAAATGTACGAAAGTGATAAGGATATTAAAACTCTTTTAGATACAGCTTTAAAAATAGAGGGTATGCCACGACACGCATCAACTCACGCGGCAGGTGTAGTTATTACAAGAGAAGATGTTTCAAACTATGTACCACTTGCCAAAAATGGCGACCAGACTGTAACGCAGTTCACTATGACCGAAATTGAGCAATTAGGTCTTTTAAAAATGGACTTTTTAGGACTTCGTACCTTAACAGTTATAAGTGATTGTGAAAAACTTGTAAAAGCATCAAATTCTCAATTTGATGTTTCAAAAATACCACTTGATGATAAAGATGTATATACAGAAATGTGCAAGGGTAATACTGTTGGTGTATTCCAATGCGAATCTGCAGGTATGACAAATTTAATAGAGAAAATGCAACCGGAACGCTTTTCAGATATTGCTACTGCAATTGCGCTTTATCGTCCGGGACCAATGTTTTTTATAGATGACTATTTAAGAAATAGAAAAAATCCACAGTTTGTTCAGTATAAGTCACCATTATTAAAAGATATTCTTGATGAAACAAATGGATGTATGGTTTATCAGGAACAAGTAATGCAAGTGTTCAGAACTCTTGCCGGCTACTCTTACGGCAGAGCGGATATTGTGAGACGAGCTAT
>JAFSBS010000337.1 GCA_017437165.1 Clostridia bacterium | reverse complement strand
GGTTATCCATATTTAAGTCAGGCTGACATTTTGTGAAAACGTGAAGATAATATTCATCAACGCTTTCTACATATTCCCAAGCACCGCCTTCAAAAGTAGAAAGCCAGTTGTTTGGTGGCTTTTTACCATTTTTACCTTTACCTTTTCTCCAGATATAATAATCGTGGTAAGGGTTGTCAACGCTCTTACAACTTTCTTTGAACCATTTGTGTTCTGTTGATGTGTGGTTCACAACAAGGTCCATAAATACTTTCATTCCGCGTTCATGAGCACCGTTTAACACCTTTTTAAATGTATCCATATCGCCGTATTCTGGGTTAATATCCATATAATCAGCAATATCATATCCATAGTCTGCATTAGGTGAGCAGAAAAGTGGTGAGAACCAGATTGCATCTATACCAATACTCTTAATATAATCAAGTTTTGAGTAGATGCCTTCAAGGTCACCGATGCCGTCGCCATTAGAGTCTTTAAAACTGCGTGGCCATACCTGATATACAACCATCTCTTTGTACCAATTTTTTTGCATAAATATACCTCTCTTTATACATAATTTGTAACAATTCTAACACACTATATAATTATTTACAAGTAAATCGTTCAATTTTAGCATATTGTCGAAATATTTAATTCACAATTTGGTAAAAAAATACTATATACTTTTTACTTTCTTTATAGTATAATGTCAAAGATATAATTATGACCAAATTCTTAAGGGAGTTTATATATGAAAAAAACTACAAAAATCATTGCTTCGGTTGCAATTGCGGTTGTTCTTGTAGCGGCAATTGTTACTATCAGTCTTATTAAAGATACTGAACCAAGTACACCGGCTACTTCATTTTCAGTTCCATCAACAACTTTGCTTTTGCAGCAACCTACAGAAACTGAAAGTTTTTTTGATTGGGATGCTTACATAAATTCACTCGATTTATCAACAGAACCGGAAAGTTCTACTATAAACCCATCTGACCCTACTGCTACAGTTCCTTCAACAAGTCCGAATGTTGTTATAAGCATTGTTTACCCGAGTGATTATGTTCCTCAGGTTACGCCAAACAGCACAACAACTACAACTGAACCAACAACTAAAGAACCTGTTGTTCAGATGGTTGACTACAAATACACTATAAATGGCGATACAGTTACTATTAACAGTTATTTTGGCAGTGATATGACACCCAATATTCCGCCTACAATCAATGGTTTGCCAGTTACTAAGATTGGTTACAATTGTTTTAAGAGTAGCCAGATAACAAGTGTTTATATTCCGAGTTCAATAAACACAATTGATAATGCAGCTTTTAGTGACTGTCAGAAACTCAAAAATGTTTATTTTATGAGTGATGGCAGTAGTGTTCATATTGGTGCAGCAGCGTTTCAGAATTGCAAGTCACTCAGTAATATAAAATTACCGCAACAGACACTTTCTATAGGGAAAAATGCGTTTTCAGGTTGTACTTCTCTGTTGAAACTTACAATTCCTGAATCGGTTACTGAAATTGGTGCTAGTGCTTTTTCTGGTACAAACGAAGAATTTACAATTTATTGTAAGCAGGACTCTGAAGCACACGCTGCAGCACTTAAAGATGAATTAAAATACGTACTTCAGTAATTTTTACCGCTAAGATTTTTCTTAGCGGTTTTTTAACACAAAAATTCTTTGAATAATATACTGTAATAGAGTTTTGTTATATTAAAACTTATAACTTTTCGTTTTTTATGATTATTTTTGTAAATTCAGTCAAAAATAGGGATGTAGAAACATAATATCGGAGAGTGATACAGTGACTATTAAAAGAGGCGATATCTATTACGCAGATTTAAGTCCCGTTGTCGGTTCGGAGCAAGGCGGTGTAAGACCAGTACTTATTGTTCAGAATAATGTGGGTAACAAATATAGCCCGACAGTTATTGCTGCTGCTATAACAAGTCAGAAATTTAAAACTAACTTGCCGACTCATATAAGTGTAAATGCAAATGACTGTGGACTTTCAAAAGATTCAATAGTTTTACTTGAACAAATAAGAACTCTGGACAAACAACGATTAAAAGAACGGATGGGGAATTTGCCCGAAAATGATATGGACAGAATCGATAAGGCATTATCAGTAAGTTTTGGTTTGCTTGATAATATATGATTATAGTGAGGGTTGTAAATTTAAGTTTTTTACAACCCCATTATTTTTATTTCTTGACAATGTATTTTATATGGTGTAAAATATCGAATAGGTATGTATATCATAAATTATTGTCGTTTTCGGAGGTTTTATTATGGCAAGAAGATTTTTTACATCAGAATCAGTAACAGAAGGTCATCCTGATAAAGTTTGCGACTGCGTTTCTGATGCGATTTTAGATGCTATTTTAGCACAGGACAAACAAGCAAGAGTTGCTTGTGAAACTACTTGTACAACCGGTGTTGTTACAGTAATGGGTGAAATTACTACTACTGCACAAATTGATTTTCCGGCAGTTATAAGAAAAACTGTTTGTGATATTGGTTTTGATAATCCAAATTGTGGTTTCGATGGTAATACTTGTGCGGTTATGACTACCATTGATAAACAATCAACTGATATTTCTATGGGTGTTGATAAATCACTTGAATTAAAAGATGGTGAAGATGACCCTTACAACCTTCATGGTGCAGGTGACCAGGGTATGATGTTCGGTTTTGCTTGTAACGATACAGAAGAACTTATGCCACTTCCTATTTCTTTGGCACATAAATTAGCTCGTCGCCTTACAGAAGTAAGAAAAAATGGTATTTTAACATATCTTCGTCCAGATGGTAAGAGTCAGGTTACAGTTGAGTATGATGATAACGATAATCCTGTAAGAGTTGAAGCAGTTGTTGTTTCTTCTCAGCACGACCCAATGGATATTGAAGTGCTTCGTAAAGATATTATCGAGAATGTTATCAAACCTATTATTCCTGAAAAATATCTTGATGATAATACAAAATTCTATGTGAATCCAACAGGTAATTTCGTTATTGGTGGCCCTGTTGGTGATAGTGGTCTTACAGGTAGGAAAATTATTGTAGATACATACGGTGGATATTCCCGTCACGGTGGCGGTGCATTCTCAGGTAAAGACCCTACAAAAGTTGACAGAAGTGCTGCTTATGCTGCAAGATATGTTGCTAAAAATATTGTAACAGCCGGTCTTGCTGACAAATGTGAAGTTCAGTTAGCATATGCAATTGGTGTTGCGAAGCCTCTTTCTGTTCGTGTAGATACATTCGGAACAGGTAAAATCAGTGACGCACAACTTGAAGATATTGTTAATGCGAATTTTGATTTGCGTCCTGCAGCAATTATTGAAAAACTTGATTTAAGAAAACCACAGTACAGAGAACTTGCTGCTTACGGTCATATGGGTAGAATTGACCTTGATGTTGCTTGGGAAAAAACAGATATGGCTGAAACTCTTAAAAAGGCTGCAAATAAATAATTTTATTCAAAAATTTTCTTGGAGGGTGTATGAGTAATCAGACAACTAAAAAGAATATTCACGCAGGTCATCGTAACAGAGTACGTAAAAAAGTTTTGGATAATGGTTTTAAACAACTCGAGGACCACGAACTTCTCGAGTTGTTACTCTTTTATTCAATACCGCAAGGGGATACAAACAATATTGCACATAATTTAATAAATGAGTTTGGCAATCTTGCAAATGTTTTTCATGCAACAACAAAAGAATTGATGCGTGTTAATGGAATAGGCGAGGTTAGTGCTGTTCAGATTTCTGCTGTTGGAGAGCTTTGTACACGCACTATAAATTCTGAAGTTCTTAAAAAGAAATCGTACAAATCAAACGAAGAAGTAATTGCTCTTATAAAAACACATTTTATAAATGTAACTCAGGAAAAATTATTGATTGCCTGTTTCGATTCGGCAATGCGTCTTAAATCTATTGGCTTTGTTGGTGAGGGCGATTCTGTCAGTGTAACTTCGGAACTTAAACATATTGTAAGTAAGATACTTGACCATGATCCTGTATTTGTAGTTATGGCACATAATCATCCGCAAGGTTCTGCTTTACCGTCAGGTGCAGATATTGATGCAACCAATACACTTTCTGTTTTGCTTCGTAAATTTAATATTTATCTTTATGACCATGTAATTGTTAATCCCAATTCATATTACTCTATGCGTGAAGATGAGCGATACACAAGTATTTTTGGGTGAATTTTTTACTGCTAATACAAAAAAATTTTTACGGCAATTGATGAAAAAATAAAGCTTACTAAATCGGCACATATTGCACTCGGCAGTGTGTGTCGAGTATTTTTAATGTTGCACGAACCATAATAAAGGGTAATAGCATAAAATGTTGTTTCGGTAGATCCCATCATAATTGAAGCACATCTGCCAACAAAAGAATCGGGTCCGTGTTCTTTTAAAATGGTTTCAAACATTGAAATTGCACCACTGCCAGAAATTGGAGATAAAATAGCAAGTGGTGTAACTTCTTCTGGTATTTTAAAAAAGTTGCAAATTGGTGAAAAAAGATTTGTTATAACTTCTAATCCGCCAGAATTTTTCAGCATATTAACCCCAACTATCAAAGCGATAAGTGCGGGTGTAATACCTAAAACTGTTTTGAATCCACTTTTGGCACCATCAAGAAAAATATCAAATACATTTAGCCCTTTTATAGCACCAAATCCAACAATAATTACGACTATAAACGGTAAGATATAATCAGTAAAACCATTCATATTTTAAAAGCCTTTCGCAAAATAATTGTCATTAAGACACCTGTAATTACACTAAAAAGTGAAGTGACAATTGATGGTAGCAAAATTTCCATAGGATTTTCACTGCCGTACTCATGCCTTAATAATGCAACTGTTGTCGGTATTAAATGCAGAGCAGCAGAGTTTAAAACAACAAATCTTACCATTTCGTCTGTTGCAGTGTCTTTTTTTAAGGAGTTTTCTTGTAATCGCTTCATAGCCTCTAAACCGAGTGGTGTTGCGGCATTGCCAAGACCCAATAGATTTGCCGTTAAATTCATTGAAATTGCATTTTTTGCTTTTTCATCTTTTAGTTTTGGAAAGAGTAATTTTAAAATAGGTTTCAATAGATTACTTATAATTTGTGTAAGTCCGCTTTTTTCGGCAATTGCCATAAGACCATTCCAAAAACAAATAATACCGGTTAATTTTAAGACGAGGGTAATTGCTTCAGTACCTCCTGAAATTACTGCAGAAGAAAGTGAGGACATATTCTTTGTTGCAATCGCACAGAAAAATGAGAAGATTATAATTATTACCCATACATAATTCATCATATTTATCACAACTTTTTTATTTTTTAATAAAAAGTATGATTTATGGGACACTATGTATGCAAAAAAACAAGAAAAATTCTTGACTAAATTACAATATCTTGTATAATATAATAGGTTTAATAACAAATAATGGTATAATATTCGTTGATTTGAAAGGTCAGGTATAAAAATGGCAAAAGCAAAAAACGAAACTCAACAAAGTTATGGTAACGAAAGTATTTCAAAATTAAAAGGTGCAGACAGAGTCCGTAAAAGACCTGCAGTTATTTTCGGTTCTGATGGTCTTGAAGGTTGTGAACATTCTGTTTTTGAAATCATTTCTAACTCAATTGACGAAGCACGTGAGGGTTATGGCAATAAAATAGTTGTAACAAGATTTCTTGATAAATCAATTGAAGTGCAGGATTTTGGTCGTGGTATCCCGGTTGATTACAATAAAAAAGAGGCGTGCTATAACTGGGAACTTGTGTTCTGCGACCTTT
>JAFSBS010000336.1 GCA_017437165.1 Clostridia bacterium | reverse complement strand
ATACTATCCAATCTGAATTCTGCAACAGGTGATTTTTAATTTGTTTTTATAATAACAATTTTTTTGAATAGGTGTTTTATTATTTGTTTTAGAAATATATTCAAGTATTTTTTTATCAATATTTTTTATTTTGCTAATACTGATAAAAAATCTATTTCGAGAATTTAATAGTGTTTTATTTTTATTGAAATTAAAAAATCTTAAAGCAAATTTTTTTGAGTATAAATCAATAAAATAATAAAAAATAAATTGTAAAAAAACAAGGAGCAAAATTCAATTAAAAAACAATTGTGGAAAATAATTTTAGGAAAATGATTTTGGAAAATAAAAATCAAACTAAAAAATGAATTTGATTTTAAAAAAACAAAAATTTAAAAACAAAAAAATTCGGGTATTGTTTCGTTTTTTAAACTGTGGTAAGAATGGAATTTAAAATGTAA
This sequence comes from Clostridia bacterium, assembly GCA_017437165.1. Lineage (GTDB taxonomy): Bacteria > Bacillota > Clostridia > Oscillospirales > Acutalibacteraceae > DTU089. The sequence goes on along the minus strand of JAFSBS010000336.1, from coordinate 3,474 downwards.
AAAATATTGAGAAAATATGTTGTATTGTTTTGATTAGTGTCAGCAAATCTTATGACCTGAATTGTATTTTTTATATTTATTTTATTTTTTGCGTTTTTTAGGATTTTGTGTCCAATAGCCTTAAAACCCTTATATATCAATGAGTTTAAGCGTTTCTTATGTTTTTAAAACAAAATATGAAAAAATAGAAAAATTAATTTATATATGGTTATCTGATGCACATAATCCTTTTTATTGTTGAATATATTTTTTTCTTTTGAATTGAAAATCTAAATTATGTTCTGCGTGTTTTATCTGCGTTTTATTTTTTGTGTTTATTATTTTGTTTTTATAATATTTTATTTTTTTATTTTTACCTTTTCATTATTTTATTGTTTTATTATTTTATTATTGTATCTTTTTATTATTTTGCTTTTGTTTTTTACATAAAAATAAAAGCGGATTAAATTTTAAATTTAATCCGCTTTTTAAAATAAATATTATTTTTTATCTGTTAAGAATCAATTTTGTGAGTTCAACAGGTTCAACAATTTTACCGTCTTTGTAAACTCTCATATTACCGGAAGCGATTTCATCAATGAGAATAACTTCGCCATTGTTGTAACCAAATTCAAATTTAATATCCCAAAGGTCAAGACCGATTGTTTTAAGATCATCAGCAACAACCTTTGTAATTTTAAGTGTCTGTTCTTTCATAGATTTAAACATATCTTCAGACATAACACCGAGAGCAGCAAGGCCTTCACTTGTTACGAGTGGGTCGCCTTTTTCATCGTTTTTGAAAGTACATTCAACATAACCACCGGGAAGAACTGTACCATCTGCCATATATTCACCATATCTACGAATGAAACTACCTGTTGCAACAAGACGGCAAATAACCTCAAGACCATGACCAAAAACAGTTGCAGGTAAAACCTCCATAGTAGCGTTTTCAACATCAGCACTTACATAGTGTGTTTTAACACCTGCTTTTTTGAGCATTTCAAAATAATAAACAGAAGTTTGTAAATTTGCTTTACCAATGCCTTCAATAGTGAGACCAACAGCATTTTCGCCTGGGTCAAAAACACCATCTTTACCTGTGCAATCGTCTTTAAACTTTAACATAACGTTACCGTTATCGAGTTCAAAAACGTCTTTTGTTTTACCTTCATAGAGTTTTTCATGAGTTATCTCTCCTTGTTTTGAAAATCAAGTTTAAAACTTACAAATAGAATTTTAAAACTGTTTTAAGCGAATGTCAAGTGAATATAAAAAATTTTTTTCTCACATTTTAATGTTTTAAATATTTGTTATAATTTTGTGCAATTGAAAAAGTATTTTTGTCTAAATATACAATCATTAAGATGTGTTTTTGTTGAATATTTAGTTGACTCAATGTTGAAAAAAATCTTTTATAATGTTAGAATATATAAAAATTAAATAGGAGGCGTTTTAATGGCGATATTAAAACTTGTGGTTGCGTTCTTTTTGAGTTTCGGGCAGATTATAAGTCCTTTGTTCGTACAACTTACAAAAGGTGAGGATAAGTTCTTTGAAGAATGGTCAACTGAAACTAAATTTACTCAAGAGAGTTATATTGAACTTGAGAAAAATCCAAACGAAGATTTTGTTATACTCAATTTAACTGACATTCAGTTGGGTGAAGAAAATGTATTTGGTGATGATGGTGTTTATTCATTTGAACTTATTAGAAAGCTTGTTAATGATGTAAAGCCTGACCTCATCACTTTAAGCGGAGATAATGCCTGGGGTTATATTTCTTATCTTGAAACTATTGAACTTTTAGAGTCTTTTGGTATTCCGTGGGCACCGGTTATGGGTAACCACGATGGTGAAGGTACCGGTACAGAGTTTTGGGCTGCCTACACACTTTCCAATGCAGAAAATTGTATTTTTAAGTTTGGTCCGAAAGATATGGGTTACGGTAACTACATAATAAACATTACAGAAAACGATAAAATTATTCACACATTATTTATGATGGATACACACAGCAGTGGTAATTTTGAGGTTGAGGGTCAAACTGTTGATGGTTACGACCACCTTTGGGATAATCAGTTAGATTGGTACGAATGGGGAGTAAATGGAATTAAAACTCTTAACAATGGTAAAGTTGTTGAAAGTACAGTATTTTTCCATATTCCTGTTCGTGAATACATCGATGCATGGAACGCAGTAAGTATAAATAAGACAAAAGAAAAAGAATTCGGTGAAGGCGATACAAAAAATGAATCCTTCTTATATGGTGATATTGTTGAACATTGGTGTCCATCACCTGTAAATAATGGTTTCTTTAAACTCTGTAAAGATTTAGACAGCACAAAAACTATTATTTGTGGTCATGACCACAAAAATGACTCTGCTGTAATGTATGAAGGCATTTGTCTTGCTTATGCATTAAAATCAGGTTTTGGTAGTTACTGGATACCTGAAATGATGGGTGGTACAACTCTTACCATTGACGGAGAAGTTAATGCAACATTAGAAAATCATTATTATGACCTTGAGGAAAACAATTGGGATGTAACAGATGATTAAAAACTAAAAACTGCGAGAGATTTAGTTCTCTCGCAGTTTTGGTTTTATAGGCGATAATTTTATTTAGAATAATGAATAACTCATTTCAAAAATTTCTATCGTCTCTATTCAGGAATTTGAAATTTATGGTTTTATCTCATAAATTCTCCGGGCGTAATGTTGAATTCATCTTTAAAGCATTTAATGAAGTAACTTTCTGTACTGAATCCGGTTGTAAAAGCAACTTCAGAAAGACTCATACCACGTTTTAACATATCTTTTGCAGCAGCAAGTCTTTGTGATTTTATGTATTGTGGAATTGTAACACCCAAGCTCTTTTTAAAAAGTAATGATAAATGGTCTTTTGAAATGCCACATTCAGAAGCCAGAATATCAAGTCTTAAATCTTCAAAAAGACGAGTATTGATAATTTTTAAAACATCACGTACTGCTTTTGGATGAGTATTCTGCTGAATTTTATTTACAGTAGCAGTTAACTGAAGACTCTTTTTGAATAAGAATTGCAAAATATCACGTTCTTCTGTTAAACTGTCAATCTGCATAATTGCTTCATCTGTGAAACTGTAGCAAGCAGTTTCATCTGCGCCACCCATAATTGCATATCTCGTAGCAATAGCAATTGTATTGATTGCCCAGTATTTAAGCGGTTTTGTGTCATCTTTCGAGAGTTTGTTTGTAACAATACCACTCTTTAAAAGCATTTTAATCATAGTGTTTACGCTGTCAACGTCACCACGACTAACACTTGAAAAGAATGCAGTTTCAATTTCGTATGTAGTAGCGTTTTCTGTTTCAGGAAGTTTTGTAACAGGTAAGGTGTTATTCATAAAATCGACTCCTTAATTTAATTTACTGTTATTATATCATTAAAGTTCAGATAAAACAAGTGTTTTTTGCTAAAAAAGACGGAAATTTATTATAGATTGTTGT
>JAFSBS010000335.1 GCA_017437165.1 Clostridia bacterium | reverse complement strand
CACAAGTAAATTCTTTTTAAACCTGCAATATAATAGTACTTGGATTGTTAAATGTCAAGGGGTTTCAATAAATTGAGAATTGAAAATTGAAAGTTGAAAATTAAGGGTCTGCGACGCTATTATAAAGAAAGTGCATCTTATCATTTTAGGTTGGTTTTAATATCAACTATAAATGATAAGATGCATTAAACTTTATTCAGCTTACAGTCAACGCATAGTGTTGCAAAATTTACTTGCACACTTGCAACTTGTAACTTGCATACTGATTAGCAAAGCTAATCAATACCTCGTAAGTTCTGCCTTAAATAATGTATCAACAGGATATTTTCCGCCACCCTGCCTGTATTTAGCAGCACCCGATTCAAAGAGCAGATATATAGTGCCGTTAACACTTTCTACACCCTGACTCATTGGTGGTGCAGTATAAGTTATTTTTGTTTCCAGTTCATCACACGCGTAAAGGTCAACTTCAACTCCATCAACCATTACTGTACCTGCTTTATCACCTTCAGTTACATCATTAAAAACTTTAATAACAGAATTGTTTTTTCTGCCATAGCTTGTACTGAAAATAAATCCTCCCGAAAGAGTTCTTGTCATACCCTGAACCTGTTCAGGAATTGCTAACATAATATCAGGCACATAACCATCGCGTGTCGAATTGATTTTATCTATTTTAGGAAGCCCGTCTTTAAGATTATAACCTTCACAATAAGCGTAAAAAGTTTCCCCGGAATTTATGGTAGTAACATTTTTAACTTTACTTCTTTCTTCAGGTGTGCTTTCTATAAAGTCACCTACCCATAAAATCTCGCTGTAAACATTGGCAAAAGAGCCAATTGTGTTAATTTTAAAATCACTTGTAAACTGAACGGTATCTCCATCTTTTGCTTTTTCTAATGTTTCAATTGCAATAGTTCTTGCGGAATAATCGCTTGTAACAAATATATAACTACCGGAAGAAGCAATACCTCCGGCGTGACCATAATACATTGAACCGTCAACATTCTGAAGTTTTACAGATTTAAGAAGACTACCTGTATTTGAATCTAAAATCATAAGCATTGACGGGAAAGTTTTATCTTCATAATAACCACTTATTACAATCCAATCCATATTGAAATTGTAGCAAAGTCCTTGTGGAATTATTCCCTCGTAAAGCCCGGGAGTAGTAAATGAAGAAGTAAACATTTTTGAAAACTCATTAAAATCATCATTTTCGGTTATAAAATCATATAAAACAACATTTGTAGCAGAGATATTATCAACTATATCTCTCGTTTTCAAAATCTTTTTACTGCTACAAGAAGTAAGCATTGACACTGCAAGTAAAAGTGAGATTACAGAAAGTAATATTCTTTTCACATTTACACCACCTTTTCGGGTATTCTACTACAAAATAGAAAAAAAAGCAAATTTATACCCCTGACAGTAAATTCCTGTATTTTACTGTCAGGGGTATATGATTAAAATTCAATATTAAAATCGCCTAATTGGTATTTGGTACACGGGAAGTTTGAAACACCGTTTTCATCCGGGAATGGTGACCAGGCGTCATTTTCATAAACTGCTCTTTCTGCTTCATTTTTGAAGTCCGGTATTTTATATTGAATACCTTCATTAAGGCTACTGCGCCAACCAAAGATTGCAACTGCAGTCATTGCTGCTGATTTATAAACATCAAGGAATGGTTCTCTGTCATTCTGAACGCAATCGAGGAAATCGTAAATAGCATAATAGTCGCCACCGAAATGACCACTCTGACTTGCCCTGTCTTTATCGAATGGATATTCTGCATCGTAGAATGTTTCCTGCTCCATTCCTTCCGGAATTTCCCAATCATTATAGAAAAGACGAACTTTATAGTCATCGCCACGAACACTCTCAAGACTTCCTTTACCGCAGTTCATACGATACCAGAGACCGTGACCACCAAATTTTGACCAACCTGTAACTCGAGCAACAGAACCATTACTCATTGTGCAAAGCATAATTGAAGCAACGTCTTTTGTAGGTTCTTCTTCGCGTTCAATACGAACTTCATCACTATAAATACTTAAAGCATTAACTGCAACAGGAACTTCGCCTGTTATCTGCATAATAGGTGCTAATGCGTGGGTGGAGTAATAACCTGACGGCATGAGCGCACGCCAATGCTTTGCATCTGGTGTAATAACTTTATAACCATCGTGTGGCATTGGGTGAACATATTCACCCTCGCAGTAAACTGCACCACCGAGCGTTTTATTTTTATAGATTTCTTCCATTTTTCTTACTGTACCAAAATATGCACAGTTTTCAGCAATCATATATTTTGCCTTACTCTTTTCTGCAGTACGGCACAATTTAACACAGTCTGCTAAAGTAACTGCAGGGAGTGTTTCTGAATATACGTGAATACCTTTTTCAAGTGCCTTAATTGCATATTTTGCGTGTTCATGGAAATAATTTGCTAAAATAACAACATCTAAACCACATTCAATGAATTCATCAAAATCTTTGAAATATTTTGTATCTTCACAAGTGCATTTTTCAACAAGTTCATAAGTTGTTTCATCATAGTCACAAACTGCATAAATATAACCTTTTTCACTTAAAACTGCAGGTTCTGCAATTGCAGTACCACGTCGCAGACCAAAAACACCAACTTTAAGTTTATCTTT
>JAFSBS010000334.1 GCA_017437165.1 Clostridia bacterium | reverse complement strand
CTGTAGAGAAAAGGAAACTCCTTGTATTTCTTGTGGAAGATGTGTTGATGTTTGTCCTGCTTGCATTATGCCAAACAGAATTGAGACGTTCTTACTCGATGGTGACTATGACTTTGCTAAAAAATTCGGCATCGATATTATTGAAGTTATAAAGGGCGGAGATATTTCTGAAGCTGCTTACACAGGTGACGGAGATATGGTAAACTCTGAGTTTCTTAACGGCTTTACTAACAAAAAAGATTCAATCCGGAAAATGCTTGAATTTTTAGAAGAGAAAGGCATTGGCAAAAAAGGTGTTCAGTACAAAATGAAAGACTGGGCATTTAACAGACAGAGATATTGGGGTGAGCCAATCCCGATTGTTCACTGTGAAAAATGCGGTATTGTTCCTGTACCTTACGAAGAGTTACCATTAAGATTACCTGAAATTGACAACTTCCAGCCAGGTTCTGACGGTGAAAGCCCACTTGCAGAGATTGAAGAATTTGTTAACTGCACTTGTCCGAAATGTGGTGGCAAAGCAAAAAGAGAAACTGACACAATGCCACAATGGGCAGGTTCTTCATGGTATTTCTTAAGATATATCGACCCTAAAAATACAGAAGCACTTGCAAGTGAAGACAAACTTAAATACTGGGGTCAGGTTGACTGGTACAACGGCGGTATGGAGCACGTTACCCGTCACTTAATCTACTCTCGTTTCTGGCACAAATTCCTTTATGATTTAGGCGTTGTTCCAAATTCTGAACCATACGCAAAGAGAACTGCTCAAGGTCTCATTTTAGGTCCTGATGGTGAAAAAATGAGTAAATCTAAAGGTAATGTTGTTGACCCTAACGAAGTTGTTGACCAGTTCGGTGCAGACGTTCTTCGTTCTTATGTACTCTTTATGGGTGACTATGAAAAAGCAGCACCTTGGTCCGAAGCAAGTGTTAAAGGCTGTAAGCGTTTCATTGACAGAATCTGGAATCTCCAGGAAATTGTTACTGATGGTGATGATTACTCAAAAGAATTAGAAGTATCATTCCACAAAACAATTAAAAAGGTTTCTGATGACATTGAAAATATGAAGTACAACACAGCAATTGCTTCACTTATGGCACTCCTTAACGAAATTTACGAAAAAGGTGCTATTACAAAGGGTGAACTCAAAACATTCCTTACATTAGTTAATCCATTTGCACCACACGTTTCAGAAGAACTTTGGGAAGTTATGGGCTTTGGTGGAATGCTCGCAGTTGCTCCTTGGGTTTCTTATGACGAAGCAAAAACAGTTGACTCAACAATTGAAGTTCCTGTTCAGATTTGCGGTAAACTTCGTGCAACAGTTACTATTGCAAAAGATGCTGACTCAGCAACCGCAATTGCCGCTGCAAAGGCAGATGAAAAAGTTCAGGAAATGTTAGACGGAAAACAGATTATTAAGGAAATCTATGTTCCCGGTAAGATTATAAATATTGTTGCGAAATAAAAAAAGCAGTCGCAAGACTGCTTTTTTTATTTCAGGGAACAGGGACCAGATATCAGGAAGCAGGGCTTCGCTGACAATAAAAAGTTCTATCATTTTCGGTTTGTGAAAGTGATAGAACTTTTTCTCTTTATGTTTTTAAATTATCCAACACACCACAAATGAACGGATGAACTCACTCCCATTCATCGTAGGGGCGAACCTTCGGTTGCCCGTAGTAGTGCGTGATTTTTGTTGTAAAAAATATGTTTATCGAGTGTAGTGATTTTTATTACCGCAAAGCCCGACCTCGTTTCATTTATGACGCATTGTAAATGAACTTGAAAATTTATTGTTTAACTGTACCTCTCTTCGAAGAGAGGGGGACTATTCTTTTCGAAAATTCGTTGATATTATTAAGGTTTCAGGCGATAAAAACACTAAAACCTAATACAAAAATCACAATAGAACCATTGACATTTACAGCAGGGGAATTAACAACAATCCGTGCAACAGTAACTGCCAGCGACAACTCAATTGTAACCAACGGTAAAGTAACCTTTAAAATAAATGGTAAAACATTGAAAAACTCCGATAATAAAGTAGTATATGTTAATGTAGTCGATGGTGTTGCAACAGCCGAATACCTTG
>JAFSBS010000333.1 GCA_017437165.1 Clostridia bacterium | reverse complement strand
GCTTTATTTATGTTGATACAGGAGCTTTGTACAGAACAGTAGCATTAAACGCATTAAGAAGTGATGTTAAAGACACCAAAAATACTGAAGAAGTTATTCCAACTCTTTCTTCAGCAGAAGTTTCGCTCAAGTTCATTGACGGTGAACAACACGTTTTTTTAAGAGATGAAGATGTTTCAACAGCAATAAGACAAAACGAAGTTTCAATGGCGGCTTCAAATGTTTCTTCAATTCCTGAAGTAAGAGCATTTCTCTTTGATTTACAAAGAAATATTGCAAAGAATAATGACTGCATTATGGATGGCAGAGATATTGGTACAGTTGTTTTACCGGATGCAAAAATCAAAATTTTCCTTACCGCCTCTGCAGAAGCAAGAGCAGACAGACGCTTTAAAGAGTTGCAGGAAAAAGGCCAGGATGTTGCATACGAAACAATTTTAAAAGAAATTAAAGAACGTGATTATCAGGATATGAACAGAACTACTGCACCGTTAAAACAAGCGGAAGATGCAGTTTTGGTCGATACAACCGAGATTGGTCTCGAAGAGTCAATCGAGCTTATGATAAACACTATAAAGGAGCGTCTTTAATGGCAAAAATAACCCTTGCCAAAACAGCGGGTTTTTGCTTTGGTGTTGACAGAGCAATTAAACTTATCGAAAAACTTTTAAGTGAAGGTAAACGTGTTGCCACACTTGGTCCTATAATTCACAACCCACAGGTTATTGAAGATTTTAAAAATCGTGGTGTTTATATTGTAGAGCATCCGTCTGAAGTAGAAAAAAATACTGTTCTGGTATTACGTACTCATGGTGTTACTGAAGAAGTTTTAGAAGAAGTGAAAAAAAGTGGGGTCGAGTTTATTGACGCTGCTTGTCCGTTTGTAAATAAAATTCATAAAATAGTCAGAGATAATTCAGGTGAGAATGTAGTTACTTTAATCGTTGGTGACCCGAATCATCCTGAAGTTCACGGCATAAAGAGTTGTGCAAAAGGTGAGTCTTATGTTGTAAAAGATTCAACTGAATTGGAAGAAATTCTACAAAAAAACAGTTTATTTTCTCAAAAAGAAATAATTTTGGTCGCACAGACTACTTTTAGTGTCAAAGAATGGCAAAAAAGTTTAAAAAAAGTAAATTTACTATGTACAAATGCAAAAATTTTTGATACAATATGTAGTGCGACTGAAGAAAGGCAGAAAGAAGCAGTTACTCTTTCACTTCGGAATGATGCTATGGTAATTGTGGGTGGTAAACACAGTTCTAACACCCAAAAGTTAAAAAGTGTCTGTGAAAAGAATTGCCCGTCATTTCTTGTTGAAACTAAAGATGAGCTTTATGGTATCTCATTTTCAGGTTTCGACTCAATCGGTCTTACTGCGGGTGCATCTACTCCCGCCGGTATTATAAAGGAGGTACTTCAAACCATGTCCGAAATTGTAAACGAAAACAAAATGATTGAGGAGGAAAAAGTGCAGAACTCTGTATCAGCAGACGATTTTGATTTTGCTCAGGCATTAGAAGAATCACTTAACAACCTTAACAGCAACCAGAAAGTTAAAGGTACTGTTATAAGTGTTAAGTCAACTGAGATACAAGTTGATATCGGCAGGAAAGAAACCGGCTATATTCCATACAGTGAATACAGCAATGACCCTAATGCTAATCCGCAGACAGAGTTAAAACCTGGCGATCAGTTAGACCTCATAATCATGAAAACAAACAATGCTGAAGGCGTAATTATGCTTTCAAAGAAACGTTATGATGCTGTTAAAGCATGGGATAACATTCTTGCATCAGAAGGTACAGATAAAGTATTCGAAGGCGTAGTAACAGATGTTATTCGTGGCGGTATTCTCGTGCTTTCAGAAAACGTTAAAGTATTCATTCCTGCTTCACTTGCTACAATGAATCGTAACGAAAAATTAGAAGATTTATTAAAGACAACTGTTCAATTCAAAATTATTGAAATCAATAAGCAAAGAAAACGTGCAGTTGGTTCAATCAAGGCTGTACTTAAAGGCGCTAAAAAAGAAGCAGAAGATAAGTTCTGGGCTGAAGTTAAAGAAGGCGAAACAGTTACAGGTACAGTTAAGTCACTTACAAACTATGGTGCGTTTGTAGATATCGGTGGCGTTGATGGTATGATTCACATTTCAGAACTTTCATGGAGCAGAATAAAGCATCCATCAGAAGTTGTAAATGTTGGCGACCAGGTAGAAGTTACAATCAAAGCACTTGATACTGAAAAGAGAAAAATCTCTTTAGGTTTCAAAAAAGTTGAAGACAATCCATGGGAAATTCTCAGAAGAGATTATCCTGTAGATTCTGTTGCAGATGTAAAAATTGTCAGCTTTACATCATTTGGTGCATTTGCTCAGATTATTCCCGGTGTTGATGGTCTTATCCATATTTCACAAATTGCAAATAAACATATTGCAAATCCTGCTGATGTACTTAAAGTCGGTGAAGTAGTAAAAGCAAAAATTACTGAAATCGATTTTGACCTTAAGAGAGTAGGTCTTTCAATTCGCGCTCTTCTTCCTGAAGAACCGGCAGAAGAAGCAGTTGAAGCAGTTGAAGAAGTTGCAGATGTTGCAGAAGAAACAACCGAAACAACAGAAGAATAAAAAATTAATACTACCCGAAAAACCCAAATTTTTCGGGTAGTATTTTATTAGTTTAGGTGGTGTGGTATGTACTGCGAAAAGTGTAACAGACAAAGTCCTGAAAATTTCAAGCACTGTGCTTATTGTGGTGCTACTTTTCACAAAAAGAAAAAAGAGCATAAGGAAAATGCTTTAATAAATAAAATAAAAGCGTACAGAATGCCGACTATGAAAAGCAGGGTATTGAGCCTTATAACTGTAGCAATAGTTCTTACTATTGCTGCAATTGTAACAGGTGTACTAACAGGCAGTAAACCGGATGCTCTTGTTAAAACATTTACAAACGCAATTGAGCATAATGATGAAGAATTATTCTTTACTCTTTTTGACGAGCAGATTAAATCATACAACAGAGAGTATCTTTATTTTGACGATGAAGTTGTTCTTACTGAAATGACTCACGCAATGCGTCGAAGCAACGAGTTTTATAAACTTCGTTGTGGTGAAGAGTTCCAACTTAATTATACGGTTGATGCTGTTCAATATATAACAGAAGAAGAATTAGAAGAGATAAATGAACTTCTTACAGAAACTTATCTGTATGAGAAAACTGCAAATAAAGGTGCCAAACTTTCTTTTACAATCAATGCAAAAGGTGATTTAGGAGAATATCAGAGTATATATAACGATATTTATGCAATCCGTATTGGTGGTAAATGGTATTTAACAGAAAAAACGAAAGGTTGATTTTTTTGTAAATCAATCTTTTCTTTTTGTCAAAAAATGTTGTTTTTTGAATTTTGCACAAAAAATGTTTGTGTAAAAAATAATATTTGACAAATTTGAATAAATGTGATAATATTATATCTGTGAATTCATATTTCATTACATTGGGGTGGTATTTTGGGCGAGAATTTAACATCTTCTTACGATAGTTTTACCGATGAAGAGTTAGTAAAACTTTCACAAGATGGTAACAGTCTTGCTTTAGATACACTTACTCGCAGGTTTTTGCTACGCAAGCCTAAGGTTTCTTCCGCCGGTTATCTGGATGCTGATGATTTACTTCAGGAAGGTATGATTAGTTTTCTTTCTGCTGTAAGGACTTATGATGGTGAAAAAGGTGTTCCTTTTTCGGCGTATGCTTCTGTTTGTATGAAAAACGGTGTTTTTTCTGCAGTAAGAAAAACAAAAGATGATTTACAGATTGACCGCGATATTGACCCTGTTACTGTTAATGCCGAACTTAAAAATCCACTTGATTCAATTGTAGCAAGTGAAAATTTATCTTCTGTGTTAGTTCATTGTGAAAATGTTCTTTCTGATATTGAAAAGTCAGTTGTTTATTGTCAGATGAGTGGGCTTTCTTACAACGAAACATCAGAAAAATTAGGCATTACACCCAAACAGGTTGATAATGCGTTGCAACGTGCAAGGAAAAAATTGAAAAGTGTATTCACGTAAAAATAGTGGTTAACACTATTTATATATGTCCTTTTAGCTTAAAAAGGAGAGCGTTATTTTAAAGGTGGCGGTGCAATTCCGCCGGAGGACACATCATTATAAAAAGCGAGGAAGCTAAAAATGTACGAAGACAAAACTCTCATCTGCAAAGAATGTGGTAAAGAATTCACTTTCACAGCAGGCGAACAAGAATTCTATGCTGAAAAAGGATTTGTGAACGAACCACAACGTTGCAAAGAGTGCCGTGATGCTCGTAAACAAGCAATTAAGGGAGAACGCGAAAAGTTTAAAGCAACTTGTGCAGCTTGCGGTGGCGAAGCAGAAGTTCCTTTCAAGCCACGCGAAGACAGACCTGTTTATTGCAGTGCTTGTTTTGCAAAAATGAAAGAAGAGGCATAAGTTTTACATAAAATTTGATTTAATGAAAATATTTTGCCTGCCTTGTCACGAAAGTGGCAAGGCATTTCTTTTTTTGTGATATATATTTTCAGGAAACTCAACTTCCTTCCTCAACAGAAACAATGCAAATAAGTTCGGCACTGCCATAAGCCCGTTGAAAATATCTGCAATAGACCAAATTATTTGTGGCGAAACGATACACCCTGTCAAAACAAGAATTAAATAGATTGCTTTATATGGTTTTATTGCTTTATGGGTGAAAAGATATTCTGTGCTTTTCTCTCCATAAAAAGAGCAACTTATTAACGATGCAAAAGAAAAAAGTGCCGTAAGAATTGCTATTCCTTTTTTGCCGAATTCACCTAAAACACCATAAGAAGCAACAGAAAGTTCTACACCATATAATTCACCATCTGGAATAAAAGAACCGCTGACTAAAATTACAAGAGCCATCACCGAACATAAAAAAACTGTATCAAAAAACACTTCAAACATTGCCCATATACCTTGTTTTTCAGGCGTTGTGTTTTCTGTTTCTGCGTGAATTATAGTAGATGAACCGAGTCCTGCTTCGTTAGAAAATACACCGCGTGAAATTCCGTAACGCATAGATTTAAACATACCAAAACCATTTATTGCCTTTAATGAAAATGCTTCTTTAAAAATTAGAATTATCATAGGAATTATTCTGTCTTTAAAAATAAACAGAACTCCCAATGATAACAATAAATATGAGATTGACATAATCGGTACTAAAAACTCACTTAGTTTTGAAATACCTTTAACACCTTTTCTTATAACAAAAAAGCAGATGACAACTACAATAATTCCGGTAATAAAAGTAGGTGCGTTAAACCCTGTTTTCATAGAGCTGCTTACAGAGTTTGCCTGAGCCATATTGCCCATACCTAAAGTGGATAAAAGACAAAAAATAGCGTACACTTTATCAAGCCCTTTCATTTTTATTCCATTCTCAATATATTGAAAAGCACCGCCTGAGATTTTACCATATTTATTGCGAAAACGGTATTTTATCCCAAGATAGTTTTCACTGTACGCAGTCATCATAGAAATAAATGCAGAAATACACATCCAGAAAACACTACCGGGACCACCGGAATAAATAGCAGTAGCAACACCCACAATGTTACCCGTACCAATACACGCCGCAAGTACAGAGCAGAAAGCACCGAATTGGGAGATTCCGATTTCAGTATCTTCGTTTTTCTTAAAGATAGTTTTTAAAGTTGTGTTGTAAACTGTTTTTATGCCACGAATCTGGAAAAACCCACTTTTTAAAGTGAAATAAATACCGATAAAAATAAAGAATGTAAGCATTGGGGCGCCCCATATAACACCACCGAATGCCTCTATAAATCCACTCATTTTAATCACCCTTGAAAAATGAAAAATGTTGCTGTATAATTATATAGTTTTAAAATCCCTAATATAACAAGGTGCAAAAAATGGTAAATGATTTAACAAAAGGTAAAACGAGTAAAGTAATATTTAATTTCAGTATTCCTTTATTTATTAGTGTTGTTTTTCAACAGATGTACAATATTGCAGATAGTGTAATTGCAGGTCGATTTGCAGGTGAGGCGGCTTTGGCGGCAGTTGGTGCATCTTATCCTATTACAAATATTTTCAACGCCATCGCAGTTGGTTGCAATATAGGTTGTGGTGTTGTTATTTCTCAACTTTTTGGTGCCGGTAAATACAAAAAAGTCAAAACGGCGGTTTCTACTGCACTTATAGCATCGGTTGTAATTTCTGTAATTCTTACAGTAAGCGGAATTATGTTGACACCGACTCTTATGAAGCTTATAAACACCCCGGAAGATATATTTTCTGATTCTTCATTGTATCTTGAAATATATATAGGTGGTTTTACATTTTTGTTCCTTTACAATATTGCAAATGGGGTATTTGCATCATTAGGTAACTCCAAAATACCACTTTATTTTCTTATATTTTCATCAGTTGCAAATGTTGTTTTAGATTATGTATTTGTAGCAAATTTAAATATGGGTGTGGGTGGTGTTGCCTGGGCAACATTTATAGCGCAAGGTGTTGCAGGTGTTTTATCAGTAGTTACGCTGATTTATCATTTGAAATCATTGAAAACTGAGGGTAAATCTGAAATTTTTTCATTTGATATGTTAAAAAGAATTTCAAAAATATCAATACCGAGTGTGTTACAACAAAGTTTTGTTTCGGTAGGTAATGTGTTCATACAAGGTGAAATAAACAGGTACGGTTCTGCAGTAATTGCAGGTTACTCTGCCGCAATAAAACTTAACACATTTGCTGTTAACTCCCTCGTTACTTTCGGTAATTCTGTTTCGAGTTTTACTGCACAGAACGTCGGTGCAAAAAAATATGAACGAATTAAAGAAGGTTTTAAAAGTGGTGCTGTGCTTTCGATAATAACAGCTTGTTTATTTACATTCGCTTATGTTATATTTTCTGAAACTCTCATAGGTTTTTTTATGGAGGGTGACAAAAGTACATTGGCACTCACAACGGGGAGACAGTTTTTACTTATAGTTGAACCATTCCTGTGTGCAATAGGCTTTAAGGTTGTGTGTGATGGAGTTCTTCGTGGTACAGGCAATATGAATTACTTTATGACTGCAACATTTGCCGATTTAGTGTTAAGAGTAATTTTAGCATTTATTTTCTCGCACTTCTTTGGTGCTGTTGGCATCTGGATGTCATGGCCGATTGGGTGGATTTTAG
>JAFSBS010000332.1 GCA_017437165.1 Clostridia bacterium | reverse complement strand
TTTCGGCAATTCCTATTGATTTGTTGTCGTAGTCGCCAGATGGTGCTCTTACGAGTTTTACTTCTTCACCTGTAACTGCTTCTATTTTTTTGTTGCATTCTTCAATTTCTTTTATAATTTCTTCTCTTGACACTTTGCTGAATAATTTATGAGTGTCAGAGTGGTTTGCTATTTCGTGACCATTGTCATAGAATTTTTTAACCGCTTCAGGATTATCGTCAACCCATGTACCGAGAACAAAAATTGTTGCCTTCGCATTATACTCATTTAAGATTTCAATAATTTCGTCTGTATCCGCTGCACTCCAGGCGGCGTCAAAGGTTATTGAAATTTTCTTTTCACTTGTTTCAACGCAGTAAATCGGTAAGCGCCTTATTGGGTTATCACTTGTTATTGCTATGCTGAAAGCAAAAGAAATTCCCGAAATAAAGAGTAGAGCTATTATTGCAAGAATGAACACCGTGTTTTTATAATTTATAACTAAACATTTCATAAAAAAATCCCCCTGATGAAGTCTATTCATCAAGGGGATAGTCCTATGAAATTATTATCTTAAATCCATTATGATTGCTTCGGCACATTTAATTCCGTCAACTGCTGCAGAAACAATTCCGCCTGCGTAACCGGCACCCTCACCGGATGGGAAAATACCCTGAACTTTTGTTGTCTGGTAAAATTCATTTCTTAAAATTCTTATAGGTGAAGAACTTCTTGATTCGGGAGCAGTTAAAACTGCGTCATAAAGATTAAAACCATTTAACTTTTTATCAAAATCACTTATTGCACTTGCAATAGTTTCAGTTACCTTGTGTGGTAAAATTCTTCTTAAATCAGAAGGCGCAACACCTGTAGGACAAGAGGGGGTAACAAAACCTAACTTTTTAGTTGGTTCATTTTTCAGAAAATCGCCTAAAAGTTGTGCCGGAGCAGTGTAATCGCTGCCACCTTCCTTAAATGCTTTTCTTTCTATCTCTCTTTGTAAATACATACCGGCAAGCGGGTGGTCGGAATCAAAAGGTGGTTCAATTCCAACAAGTAAAGCACAGTTTGCATTTTCTTTGTCACGTGCATATTCACTCATACCGTTCACAACCATTCCGCCTTCTTCTGAAGATGCAGCAACAACTGTACCACCGGGGCACATACAAAATGTATAAAGTCCACGACCGTGTTCGGGGTGACACGCTAATTTATAGTCAGCATTCGGGAGGAGAGGGGAATTATAAAATTTCCCGTATTGTGCTTTGTTTATATATTCTTGTGGGTGTTCGATTCTTGTACCAACAGAAAAAGGCTTTTGAGTAATTTCAAAATTCTTGTTGTAAAGCATTTCAAATGTATCTCTTGATGAGTGACCTATAGCAAGAATTACCGCATCGGTTTCTATATCATAACTACCGGTTTCATCGGTGTATGAAATCCCTTGTAAAACACCATTCGCGATTATTAAATCAGTGAGTTTAGTGTTAAATTTAACTTCGCCACCGAGTTTTTTAACTTCTTCTCTTAAGTTTTTTACAACCGTTTTCAATTTATCGGTACCAATGTGTGGTGTTGCAGAATAAAGAATTTCTTTCGGTGCACCAAATTTTGTAAACTGAATAAAAACTTCACGGCATCTCGGGTCTTTTATACCGGTTGTAAGTTTACCATCAGAAAACGTACCTGCACCGCCTTCACCAAACTGAACATTAGATTCAGTGTCTAATTTATGTTCGTTCCAGAAAGTATCAACACTTTTAGTTCTTGAGTCAACATCACCACCACGCTCTAAAACAAGTGGACAAAGTCCTGCTTTTGCAAGAGTTAAAGCTGCAAACATACCCGCAGGGCCAAAACCTACAACAACGGGTCTGAATCTTGACTTGCGTTTATTTTCCGGTAAAACATATTCATATTTTTGTGTTATGAATGCTTTGTTGGGAAGAAAACCGGCAATAAGATTTTCTTCGTTTAAATCAGTTTCTATATTCGCAGAGTAAACAAGAAAAATATTGTCTTTTTTTCTTGAATCAATAGAACGTCTTGCGAGTGAAAAATCCTTAATATTACATTCATTGATTTTAAGAATTTTACTGACCTCTTTTTTTACTTCGAGTTCAGTTGCGCCTAAGGGCATTTTTATTTCATTAAGTCTTATCATTGTAAATTAACCTTTTTGTATAAATATTTTACTGCTGAAGCACCTGCGAGTCTTCCGCTTGTCCACGCAAAATGCAGGTTGTATCCACCACAATCACCGTTTACATTAAGGATTTCGCCACAAGCAAATAAACCGTCTTGTTTTTCTGACATAAGAGTTTTGGTGTGAAAGTCGTTACTTGACGCACCACCCTTTGTTACTTGTGAATAACTAAAATCACGAACACCATCTATTTTGATTTCGAGTTGCTTTAAAATTGAAACGATACTATCAATATTTTTGTCTGTAAGTTTACTGATAGGGGTATTTTCTTTTATTTCTGCTCTTTTCATAACAAAATACGAAAGTTTTTGAGGGATTATTCCAGATAAAATTTCTTCTGTTCGTAAAGCCGGAGATTTATAACGGCACTCACTAAAATGTTTTGTTAAATAATCTGTTGTAAATTCGTTACAGATATCAAGAAATACGAAAAGATTTTTCTTGTCAGATGCAAAATGTGAAATATTAAGAACGGGTATTCCTGAAATTGCATTTTCTGTGAATTGTATCTCGCCGTATTCTTCTTTTAAAAGTTTTCTGCCGCTGTATAAAGCACAGTTACCTTTAACTCTCAAACCTTTTAAATCTTTAAAAGATTTGTCGTTTACTGTAAGGGCTGTGAGTGCAGGGTAGATATCAGTGATTTTGTGACCAAAATCTTTTAAGTATTTATAACCCGAACCATCACTTCCTTGTGACTTTTGTGAGTTACCACCTGTCGCAATAATTACAACATCAAATTCATTTTCACAAACTACAAATTTGTTGTTTTTAAATGTAATTTTGTTAATGTTACATTCTGTAGTGAATTTCACATTGAGAATTTCACAAGTTTTAATAAGTGCATCTCTTATGGAGGTTGCTTGTTCAGAACGTGGATAAATTCTACCATTTTCGAAACAAGGAAGAATTCCCATAGATTTAAAAAATTTAACTGAATTATTATATTCGCTTGATAACACATCTTTAATCAGAGCATTATCACCAAAGTAATGTGATTCGCTTAAATCGGTGTTGCAAAAATTACATCTGCCATTACCTGTTGCAAGAAGTTTTTTTGCAGGTTTATTTAAATGCTCAAAAACAGTAATACTCAATTGAAGTCCTACTTTTTTACTTTCTCTTTTCGCTTCAATAGCTGCTGCGAGTCCTGAAGCACCGCCACCAATTATTGCAAGAGATAAAGACATAATAACACCACCTTTAAGTTGTTTCGTGGGTATTATACAATAATTTTTAAAATGATACAATAAGTTTTTAAAAAATGTTTACAAATCACTTTTGTTTTGCTATAATATTACGGATAGTGTAAACAAAAGTGTAAGGGGTGATATTTTGAAACCCAATATTATTTTCTATTTTTCAGATCAACAGCGCGCAGATACCTTAACTCCTGAAATAATGCCTAATTTATGGGCATTGGCTGAAGAAGGTACGCGTTACACAAATTCTTATACTTGTCAGCCGGTTTGTGGTCCTGCAAGAGCTTGTTTGCAAACAGGTAAATATGCGACACAATGCGGTTGCTATCGTAATGGAATACATCTCCCTGAAACCGAAAAAACTTTAGCTGATTATTTCAATGAAAATGGTTATGATACCGCATATATAGGAAAATGGCATTTAGCATCTGAATTAGGAAATTCTGACAGACATTTTCATAAAAAAGCAGTTCCAAAAGAATTTCAGGGTGGTTATAATTATTGGCGTGCGGCAGATATATTAGAGTTTACTTCTCACGGTTACGATGGGTATGTTTTTGACGAAAATGGTAACCAACTTGATTTTACAGGTTACCGTGCTGACGCTATAAATGATTTTGCACTTGAATATATAAATAAAAGAACAGAAGAAGATAAACCGTTTTTTATGTTTGTTTCTCAACTTGAACCACATCATCAGAATGATCATAAACATTTTGAGGGATTTCAAGAAACAATTGACAGTTTTAAAAAACATCCGATACCAAGTGATTTAGCATTTTTAAAGGGTAACTATAAAGAGGAATATCCTGATTACCTTTCTGCAATAAACAGAATTGACTATAATCTTGGTAGATTGATTGACACACTTAAAGAAAAAGGTTTGTATGATAATACTGTCATAATTTATACAAGTGACCACGGTTGTCATTTTAAAACAAGAAATTCAGAATATAAGCGTAGTTGTCACGAATCTGCAATTCACACACCACTTGTTATAGGTGGCGGTGCTTATAAAAAAGGTAAAGTGGATGACAGGTTAGTAAGTTTAATCGATTTACCACCTACAATGCTCCAGTTTGCGGATATTTATGTACCTTCTTTCTTTTCAGGTATTTCGATTCTCGAACAAGAAGAAAAAGGTATAAAACGCGAGAATGTATTTATTCAGATTAGTGAGTCTCAGACAGGTCGTGCAATAAGAACCAAAAAATACAAGTATTCAGTAAGGGCTTTAACGTTTCCTCATTTCTATACAGGTGCTTCATCAAATGTGTATTATGAAGATTATCTTTATGATTTAGATAATGACCCTGATGAAAAGATGAACCTTGTGAATGACAAGAATTTTAAAGAGATTAGAAAAACACTCTCAAAACAGCTTACTGATGAAATGGAAAAAGCGTGGGAATTAAAGCCGAAAATAAAGCCTGCAATTTTTAAAAGGAAAAAATAATTTTAAATATACTTTACGCAAAAGTAATGGAGGAATAGTTCAATGAAACGCATTGAAATAGCAAACATTTATAAATCACCTGAACAGTTTGGTGATAAAGAAATTACAGTTTGTGGTTGGGTCAGAACTCAACGTGCATCTAAAGCAATCGGCTTTCTTGAAATAAATGATGGTGGTTGCTTTAAAAGCCTTCAGGTAGTTTTTGAAGATGAAAAAATCAATAATTTTAAAGAAATATCAAAAATCAATGTCGGTGCGGCAGTTATTGTTACAGGTACTTTGATTTTAACACCTGATGCAGCACAACCATTTGAAATAAATGCGAACGAAATCGTAATTGAAGGTGAATCTGCACCTGATTATCCGCTTCAGAAAAAACGCCATACTTTAGAGTATTTGAGAACTATTGGTCACCTTCGTCCAAGAGCAAATACCTACTCTGCAGCGTTCAGAGTTCGCTCTGTTGCTTCATTTGCAATACATAAATTCTTCCAGGAACGTGGATTTATGTATGCACACACACCACTTATTTCTTGTAGTGACTGTGAAGGTGCTGGTGAAATGTTCAGAGTAACTTCATTTGAACTTGACAATGTTCCAAAAACAGAAGAAGGTAAAATTGATTATAGTAAAGATTTTTTTGGTAAGCCTGCGTTCTTAACAGTTTCGGGTCAACTCGAAGGGGAGATAATGGCTCAGTCTTTTGGTAAAATTTATACATTCGGACCAACATTCAGAGCAGAGCGTTCATATACACAAAGACACGCGGCTGAATTCTGGATGATTGAACCGGAAATTGCTTTTGCTGACCTTAGCGATGATATGGATTTAGCAGAAGATATGATTAAATATGTTATCAATTACGTTCTTGAAAATTGTAAACAAGAACTTGAGTTCTGTAATAAATTCATTGATAATGGTCTTATTGAAAGACTTACAACAGTCGCAAATTCTGATTTTGCAAGGGTTACTTATACTGACGCAGTTAAAGAACTTGAAAAAAATAATGATAATTTTGAGTTTAAGGCATATTGGGGTTGCGACCTTCAGACAGAACACGAAAGATATTTGACAGAACAAGTATTCAAAAAACCTGTTTTCGTTACGGATTATCCGAAAGAAATCAAAGCATTTTATATGCGTCTTAATGATGATGGTAAAACTGTTGCCGCTGCCGACTTACTTGTAATGGGTATTGGTGAAATTATCGGTGGTAGTCAGCGTGAAGAAAGATATGATGTTCTTGTTCAGCGAATCAAAGAATTAGGACTTAAGGAAGAAGATTACTGGTGGTATCTTGATTTAAGAAAATATGGTGGTACTCACCACGCCGGTTTCGGTCTTGGTTTTGAAAGACTTATTATGTATATGACAGGTATTTCAAATATTCGTGATGTTCTTCCATTCCCAAGAACAACCGGTACAGCAGATTTCTAATTTATTTATATTTTCATTGTGGAGTTAATTTATGAATCAATCTTATTTAAAAATGTCAAAAGACGAATTAAAAGCACAATATGATGCAGTTTTAACAGAGTATAACGATATAAAAGCTAAAGGTCTTAATATTGATATGTCACGAGGTAAACCCGGTAGTGACCAACTTGATATTTCTGACGATATGCTCAAGATTTTCCAGGATGGTAACTTTAAAACTGAAGCAGGTTTTGATGTAAGAAACTATGGTTTACTTCAGGGGATTCCGGAATGCCAAAAACTTTTCGCAGAACTTTTAGAAGTACAGCCACAAAATATTATTGTTGGCGGTAATTCAAGTCTTTCTCTTATGTATGACTATGTAAATCAATGTATGTTTTTAGGTGCAGGTTTTACACCTTGGTCAAAGCAAGGGGGTAATGTAAAATTCCTTTGTCCTTGTCCCGGTTACGACAGACACTTTGCCATCTGCGAAGAGTTTGGCATTGAGATGATCAACATTGCCATGGACAGCACCGGCCCCGATATGGATACTATCGAGAAGTTGGTTGCTGCTGACGAAACCATCAATGGTATCTGGTGTGTTCCCAAG